>JANOKO010000624.1:0-3681 GCA_031419335.1 Planctomycetota bacterium | reverse complement strand
TGACAGGCTGGAAGCCTATCCCACGTCTTCCATCGACGACTGGAACACCGCCAGCATCTGCGGCGGCGTCAGCCCCAGTTGCAACCCGCGAATGACGGCCTGGTCCGCAAGAGGCCGCATCTGCTCCTGCCGCTCGGCGAGTGATCCCTCCGAACGCGGTTGGGCCACGACCATCCCCTTGCCGCGCGAGCGCTCCAGCACCCCCACCGCTTCCAGCTTCGCGTACGCCTTTGAGACGGTCATCATGTTGACCCCCAAGTCGGCAGCCATTTGCCGCACGCTGGGGATCGTCTCGCCGACCACGAGTTTCCCGCCCGCCACCAGTGCCTGGACCTGATCCATGAGCTGGCGGTAGATGGGGACGCCCGAGGAGGGATGAACAGAGAATGTGAGGGAGGGCTTTTGCATGTCTGTATTACTACTGTAATGCAGTTGGGGCAAGAGTCAATCCCAAATCGACAAAAATACGGACACTCCGCGCTGACCCCGACAGGGCCAGGGCCTCCCCGGCGTGACACTCAGCAAATATCCACACACATATGGCAATCGCCTCAGCGGCCAGTTCCTCTTCGTCCCGACAGGGACACCCGATAATAGCCACCCGATTCATCGGTGGGGTCACAAGCCTCTCACCGCCCGCAGCCCCGGTAGGCAACGCCGTGAAGGATTTCCACGAGGTGTTTCCCGAGGTTCTGCCCCCTCTCCCACACAATCGATATGGCTTTCGGAGAAGACTCCGCGGTGGGGGAGAGGGGGCCGGGGTGAGGGGGCTTGAGCGAGCGGTGTGGCCCCCTCACCCCATCCCTCTCCCCCGCAAAACATCCACCCGGATTGCCACATCGCTCGCGGGGGAGAGGGGGCCGGAATCGGGTTGGCCACCTTGTGAGCGTGTTCCCTGAGAAATCCTTCACGGCGTTGCCCGGTAGGGGCAACAGAATCTCGCAGCGTGGCCCATGGTCGGCGGCTCGTCACCACGGTCAGCGCCAGCTTCGGCCGTCCCTGACGGGACGCGTCGGTTCGTTCGGGCACGCTCGCCCACCGTTGAAACAGTGGGCTATTGTCGGGTGTCCCTACCGGGACAAAGAGCAGTTGCTTTCGCGGGTAAGGCTCACCTGGGAAGCCCTGACGCCGTCGGCTTCAGCGCGGAGTGTCAAAATACGTCCCCGGATCGCCGCCACGCGAAGTCTTCGAAGCGGAGCGGGCTTGCATTACCGACAAGAGTTTTCTGGCATGCGGGCGAGGCGGAGCTTCGGGCAGCTGCGGTCCTGTCAGACGGCCATGACAGGCTGTCTCCTGGTGAGAGTCGTCACTGGACGGCCTGGAAAGGCCGTCCTACCCGGTCACCGCTCGCCCCAGCAGAGTGTGGGACAGAGAGCATCGCCGTTCACCCGAACAAATCCATCAGTGGCTCACCCGTCGACATCGGCCTCGTAAATCCATCCTTGCCCAGCCGCGTATCAAGCGGCACGCCGAGGGAGTGGAAGATCGTCGCCCCGAGGTCTTGTGGCCGGACGGGGCGGTCTTTGACGTAGGCCCCGTGCTTATCCGTCTCGCCATACACAGCTCCGCCGCGAATGCCGCCACCGGCGATCATGGCGGAGAAGCAGGACGGCCAGTGTTGTCTGCCGGGGTTCGTGGCTGCGGCGTTGATGTTCGGGGTGCGACCGAATTCGCCACAGACGACGACCATCGTACTCTCCAGCATGCCTCGGTCTTTGAGGTCGAGTAGCAGGGCCGACAGTGCCTGATCAAGCTTCGGCAGGCACCACCCCAGACCGTACGACCCGTTGCCAAAGGCACTACCCATCCCCATCTCGCCGCCGTGCATGTCCCAACTGGAACTGGGAGCCCCGCCGCCGCCTTCGGGAGCTGTACCGGTCCAGCCGTTGACGGTGACGAAACCGACCCCGGCCTCGACGAGACGCCGGGCGAGCAAAAGATTCTGGCCGAGTGGGTGCATGCCGTAGCGGTCGCGTACCTTGTCCGATTCGTGGTGCAGTTCGAACGGGAGGCGAGCCTCTGCTCCGCTCGTGAGATCGAAGGCCCGGTGGTGAATGTCCTGCCAGTTCTTCGTCGCGCGGGCGGCCTCGCTGTCGCGGATGACCGGGCTGAGAGTGTCGAGGAGTTGGCGGCGGTTCGAGAGACGGGCTGCCTCGACGGAAGCCTGCAATTCATCCGGGGCCTTGAACGTCGGCATCGCCGGATGGTTGGCCGCCGACCCGACGAAGAGCGGGCTATATGCCGCTCCGAGATGCCCGCCGATGCCGATGTTGGGGGCACAGAAGACCGGGTCACCGACGCATTTGATGAGCCACACATACGGCGAGATCGTATGGGTGTTGGGCCGCACCTTGGCCAGAATCGACCCGATATACGGAGCATCCGTCGGGGCCCCGGCTTGACCACTCAAACAGTGGTGCATCGCATCGAAATGGTTGCTGATGTTCCCCACATGGGTCATCGACCGGATCAGCGAAAAGTGGTCGGTGAGCTGAGCCATCTCGGTGTGCAGCTCGCTGATCTGCATGCCGGGGACTTTGGTGGCGATCGGCTTGTACGGCCCGCGAATGGTGTCGGGTGCCTCGGGCTTGAGATCCCATGTATCGATGTGAGGTGGCCCGCCGCAGAGGAGCACAAAAATGCACGACTTCTCAGCGGCGACCTTGCCAATGCCCGAAGCCGGGTTCACGCCCGCCGCGACCATCCCGGGAAGAGCCATCGGAAGAGCGGCCAAGCCGGTCGCTTGCAGAAGTGAGCGGCGAGAGAACGCATCGGACAACAATGGATTTTGAGTCACAGTATTACGCATGAGGCTTCCCTTTCGAAAAGGTTGATCCGAGATCCTATCGACAGCCATCAACCCATCCAAGCACATTGATGCCAGCATATCGATGTTTCCGAGACATGTCATGTCGAAAACGTTGAGGAACACGTTGCGGCCATCCATCGGCTAGAGAATTGGTAGCTTCTGCTGGCTGATCGCTGTTTGCTCACGAGGGGTCGCAAAGGAGTGAAGTGAACGCCGGGTTTGAACCCAAACGGTTTCGGCAGACGGCTGTCCGAACCCGGGAGGCAATTGAGTTCATACGTTCCGTGAAACTCTCGTCTTGGACTTCGGGTAAGAAGTGGCATGTCTGGAAGGCGATCCCCAACGCTCAAAACTTGTTGAGAGTGGGAGCCTTCGTAGGCCCGCTGGGTCCATGAATTCCAAGTCCGAGATCGAGGAGAATCCCATGTGGGTTCGTATGCGCTGGATGTGCGGTTTGCTGCTCGTCGGACTGTTTTTCGTCGAGGGGGGATACTCCGCAGGGTCACGGTGCCAAGCCGGGGAGGAAGTCTCGCCGCAACTGGGAGAATACCTCCAGCAAGGACAACTGGCGGAAGCCGATCGGTATCTCAAAGAGCAGATCACCGTCGATCCCCAGCATGACCAGGCGCAGTTCGCGCGGGGCGTGGTTCAAGTCCTTTCTGCGATCGAACAGTTGGGCCAGGAGCAGTACCAGTACGGGGCGATGAATGGGGAAGTCTCGAATCTTCCGGTGTTCCGGCTGCCGGTCCCGATCAATCCGCACCCGGAAGAGGTGACATACACTCAGGTCCGGCAGGTCTTCTTGCACCTGCAAACACGGATGCTCGCCGCCGAAGCCACATTGGCCCAGGTCGACCTCACCAAAGAAGTCA
>JANOKO010000623.1:0-1584 GCA_031419335.1 Planctomycetota bacterium | reverse complement strand
GGTACGATGTCGAGGTCAGCGGGTTCCCGTCCTCGCACGCGGGGCATCTCTGTTTGCTGCGGCTTAAGGAAGACGATTACCCCGGCACCACCGTGCTGGAAGAATGGCCGAGTTGGACCTACCCCGTGTTGGAGTGGTGCCAGAAGCAGGGCGGGGTCGTGGGGTATAGCCACAGCGGCTGGGGCTTGGCCTTGCCGGACCACATGCCGGATGGGTCGCGGCAATTCTCGCCTCACCCGTGGGGCGGGGCACCACAAGGGTGGCAAGGCCGGTGTGCGGACACCTTGCCGGATGATGCGCTGCCCCCGTTTAACGGCATCGGAGCCAACGAGTTCATCGTCACAGGCCCGCTCGGCGTGTGCGACTTCATCTCGGCGGTCGATACGCCGGTGATCTGGGAACTCAACATCTGGTACCACATGCTCAACTGCGGCGTCCGCACCCGCATCAGCGGCGAGACCGACTTCCCCTGCATCTATGGCGACAAGGTCGGCCTGGGGCGGATCTACGTCCAACTCAACAAGGATCAGCCGCTCGACTTCGATGCCTGGTGCGAGGGACTCAAACAAGGCCGCAGCTACTGCGGCGACGGGCTGAGCCATGTGATGGACTTCCGCATGACTGACCCGAAGGCAGCCATGCTCCCAAACGGCGGTCGTGATCGTTCGACGGTCTGGCTCGGCCAGCCAGGCCCCGGCCATGAGGTGAGTCAGATCGAACTGAAGGAGCCGGGAAAGGTCACAGTCACGTTCGACGTGGCGGCTCTCCTGGCCGAAAAGCCCACGCCGGAGACCGAACGCATCCGGTCCGCCCGTCTCGACTCAAAGCCCTACTGGCACATCGAACGCAGCCGCCTCGGCGACACTCGCCAGGTGCCAGTCGAGATCATCCGCAACGGCCTCGTCGTCGACCGCCAAGAGATCGAAGCCGACGGAAAGACCCAATCCATCACCACCGAGATCGACATCCCCGAATCGTCCTGGGTAGCTGTCCGCATCCTGCCGAGCGTCCACACGAACCCGATCTGGGTGCAAGTCGGCGACCAACCGATCCGCGTCGCCAAGAGTGCCAAGTGGTGCCGCAAAGCCGTCGACATCTGCTGGGAGGCCAAGCAGAAAGCCATCCGCGAATCGGAGCGTCCGGCGGCCGAGGCGGCCTACCAGAAGGCTCGGGAGTATTACGAAAAACCGTAGCAGAATTCTGGCGAGCGTCCGGCGTGAATCAGATGCACCTCGTGCCCAAGCTCCCCCTTGAGCAAGCCTATCCGCGACACTCTACTTCACCTGCGTGAAGCTGGGCTTGGCTGCAAGGGCTTGAGCCGAAGTCGCCTGCTCTTCCACAACGAAGCGGAGCTTCGTAAACGAGTAACGCCCATTCCGAAGGGATGCCAGAAATGAGCCGGTGGTTCAGCGCAGCGACACCACCGGTTCAATTGGTTTCCATGTCACCATCCACGGAAATCCCACGTCCAGCGGGCACTGCTGGGCAAGCCAGCAGTGGCACCCGGCACCCGGCGAACCACCACAAGATGCAGGACCAGCGAGCGGCAGACGTGAGTGTGTGCATCAGGAAAGTCGGTCACTG
>JANOKO010000622.1:0-4372 GCA_031419335.1 Planctomycetota bacterium | reverse complement strand
CACCACCCGGCCACGAAGTCGAGTGACTCTCCGAGTGACTCGTCCGGCGCAACGCCCGCCCAGTCCAGCGAGATGCACGTTGACCCGTTTTGCCGATCCCGCGTAGACTCCCGCCCGTTGTCCGGCGGTGATGGATCGCTGCCGAACCGGAGCCATTCCGCCTGGCGCGGCTGGCCAGAACTTACCGATGGGGCGGGCTGCCGTTCCCCATCCGCGGAAGGATGAGCGGTCATGTCTGCGGCAGAACACCTGATCCCCTACTCCCAGTTCGATCAGCTCCGCGAAGCCCGCGAGATTCTGAAGCTGGAGTCTGAAGCGCTCGTCGATGTCGCCCGTCGACTCGATGCCGGATTCTGCGCGGCTGTGGAGTTGCTGCACCACTGCTCGGGCAGTGTCATCGTCTGCGGCATGGGCAAGGCGGGGCTCATCGGCCAGAAAATCGCAGCCACGCTCTCTTCGACGGGGACGCGATCCCACTTTTTGCATCCGGCGGAAGCGGTCCACGGCGACCTGGGTTGCCTGCATCCGCAAGATGTCTTACTCGCCCTGTCCAATAGCGGGGAGACCGACGAGATCTCGGCTCTGTTGCCGACTGTCAAGCGGTTGAGAATCCCGATCATCGCCATCACCGGGTCCGATCGCAGCAGCCTTGGCCAGCAGGCCGATGTCCGGATTCTGCTGGGACGACTGAAAGAAGCGGGCCCGTGGGGTCTGGCCCCTTCCACCAGCACCACCGCCATGCTGGCTGTGGGAGATGCACTCGCTCTGGTGGTCGCGAGACAACGCGGATTCACCCCGCAGCAGTTCGCCGTCTTTCACCCCGCGGGCAGCCTCGGTCGCCAACTCAAATCGGTCACCGAGATCATGCGACCGCGAGAATCACTCCGTCTGGCCCGCGCGAGCCAGACCGTCCGTGAAGTCTTCGTCACCACGCCGATCCCCGGTCGCCGCACCGGAGCTGTGCTGCTCCTGGACGAGGACGGCACGCTGGCGGGCCTGTTTACGGACAGCGACCTGGCCCGGCTGATGGAGCAACGACGCGATGAGGCTCTCGATCGTCCGATCGCCGAGGTCATGACTGCCCGCCCGGTCACGCTCCCCGTCACGGCGATGTTCTCGGACATCGTGGCGATCCTCTCCGAACGCAAGATCAGCGAAATTCCCGTCGTCGATGCGTGCGGCGTCCCCGTCGGCCTCATCGACATCACCGATGTCATCGGCTGGCTGCCCACCCTGGGATAGGCTTCCAGCCTGTCTTCTACGGATCATGACAGGCTGGAAGCCTATCCCACTGTTACAGGAACAGAAAAACTCCCCCCCATGCAGCGTTTCCTCCTCACCTGTGCCATCTGCCTCGGCCTGTTGGCCGCATTGCAGCTTTACGCGCAGGTGATGGCCCCACTGACTCAAGCGGTGGAAATGCCGAAAAGTCCGCCTCGCATGGCTGCAACGAGTCAGAATTCCAGTGCCGCCAGTCAAGCGGCACAGACCTGCCTCCCCCAAGAAGCATGGCTCCAGCAGGCAGCCATTGGCTGGCAGCGTTCCGAACAGACATTCATGTTCGCACAGACAGTGGAAGCCGCGGATCAGCAGTCGCTGGAATCCATAGATCCGTCTCAAGGGGACGCGATCCGGATGAAGCCATTCGCGATGATCTGGAAGGACCAGCGTCATCCCGAGAATCCTCCCTTCACGATCGTAGCCGAATCAGCCCGGGTGCGGTTCGAGAATCATTTTTTTGACGAAAGCCAGCTCGCAGATGGTTCGTTCAATCTGTCCGGAGGCGAAGCGGGACGCATCGTGTCTGCGGCACTCGAGGGTCCGGTCCGCATCACCGGTCCGGATGGGCTGGTCTTTGAAGGTCGGGACTTTGTCTTCACGGAAGCCGACGCTCGTCTGTACAGTGACCATGCCGTCAATTTCAGATATGGACCTCCCCGTGTGGGTCAGCCGGTCCAGGTCCGGGGCACGAGCGCGGTGGGGCTGACCATCGAGTTTGAGGAAGCCACGGACTCCCCTCTGGGAGACGACATGCCTCGCGTGGCCGACATGCCGAAAACGGCCCAGCTCCGCGGTCGTGTCGCCATCGATTTCGTGACCCTCGACCACGGGCAGACCTCGAAGACACGTGTCACCAGCGAGGGACCATTTCAGTATGACTTTCAGCGGAACATCGCCACGTTCAGTGACAAGGTGCTCGTGAGTCGTCCACAGGGCAAGTTTCACCGGGACGAGATCGACTGCAACGTGCTTGATCTCATTTTCGGCGAAATTCTACGACCACGCGACTCCCTGCCCCGTGACATTGTTCCTGCCAGTGCGGAAACGGCAACAGACCCAGGCACCCCGGGACTGATTTCCAGGATCGATCTCAAGATCATCCGGGCTCGGTCCAACCAGAACCCCCGATCCAATACGCGGGAACAAGTGACCCTACGGTCGACTGAGAACGGTCTGGTGTGCCAGCAGGCCGATTTGCAATACGACGCCGCGATGCGGCTGTTCACCCTCACCGATCCGGAACTGGTCCGCGTGACACGAGAGCTCTCGGGGCAGTTGCAACGGTTTGAAGCCCCCAAGATGGAAATCCGGCACACAGTTGACCAGCAATTGGAGAAGCTCTCGGCCGTGGGAGCCGGTCGATTCTCCCATCGCGCGGATGCACAAAGCTCGGGAACACCCGATGTGAGTGCTGAGTGGAAAGACAGCTTGGATCTGATTCCGAATCCACACGTGCCGGAGACGCTGCTCACGATTCGGGGTCACGCGGTCGTACGCCAACTCCATCAAATGCAGTTTTCGGGCCAAACGTTAACGGCTTGGATGCCACCCCTGGATGATCTCGACGCTGGCGTGGTAAGACTCGGATCGAATCCGAAACGAACTACTGCGCGGGCTGCTCCTGACCTGATCCCCATTCGCCGGATCCAGGCCATCGGTCATGTCAAGTTTGCAGCACCGGGAGTGGTCGGGCGACGCATCGATCAAGTCGACCTGGAGATCGTTCCAGGGCAGGTCATCCCGCTCAGCCATCCACAACGGCAACGTGGGACCGATGACCCCGGCGCGCTGGATTCGTCCTCCGAAGGATCTCCACTGGTGTTCGAGTGCCCCCGCGTGCAGGGGATCGCAGTCTTCGATCCGGCGATTCAGCAAGCGGACATTCGAGAACTCCACGGATTTGAAGGGGTCCATGTGTTCCGTGACGGACACGCATCCGAAGCCCCAGAACTTCCCTTGGAACAACAATCGCTTCGCATCACGGCACAGGAATTCCACGCAACGAATGAGGGGGGAACGCGACAAGTCCTCGAGCTGCGGGGTGTTCCAGAAGAACCAGGGAGCAAACACGCACCCGTAATTGCCAAGCTGGGTGATGTCTCGATCGAGGGGCCGCGCATTGTCATCGACCGCGAACGAAATCTCGTCACCGTCGTGGGGCAAGGGGTGTTACGGTTCCCGGTCAGTCGTGATTTCACTGGAAAACCTCTGACTTCCCAAACGATCGCCAACATCACCTGCATTGAGAAAATCACCTTTGATGGACAGCGAGCCACCTTCTGGCAAAGTGCGAAAGCGACCGTTCTCGACAACATCATACAAGCTGAACAAATGACTGCGGTTTTGAACACTCGAATCGACTTCAGTGCGGACCACCCTGGCACAGACGGTATGGCGATTCACAGGCTGGAATGCCGTGACAAAGTCTCAGTCAAAATGCACCAGTATGGACCTCAAAATGAACTGGTCGAGATCCTCAATGCCAGCTTGCATCAGTTTGAACTGGACCAGGAAACCGGAAAGTTCCAAGGACTTGGCCCCGGTGAAGTGAAGGACTGGAGACGCACGGGAACACGCAGAGTGCTGGTCCAATCTCGCGGCACTGCACAGTCCAATCGCCCTGCGGATACCCATCGTGATTATCCCTGGGAATACATCGGGATTGAGTTCAAAGGGCGCATGGAAGGGAACGTACACGATAGCTGGGGTAAGCTGTTTGACAGCGTGGAACTGATGTACGCCCCGGTCCAGAACGCATATCTCACATTCAAACGCAATGACTTGTCGAGTCCCGCCCCGAATGCCGCCAATGCCGTCTGGGTCGGCAGTGACACCTTGACCGTCGGCATGTTCGGTGAGCGCGCCCAGGGGCAGCCGCAAACGGTCTCGATCGAAGCCCTCGGGACTGCCGAAATGGAAGGTCGCAACTTCTACGCCCGAGCATACTCGCTGCAATACGAGCAGGCGAAGGAGATGTTTACCTTACTCGGCAAAGGCCAAGACAAAGCCACGGTGAACGTCCAGCAGAAGCTGGGTGGCCCGTTCAGTCCGCTCAAAGCTCAGGTCATTCACCTCTACCCTTCGAAGCGAG
>JANOKO010000621.1:0-2164 GCA_031419335.1 Planctomycetota bacterium | reverse complement strand
GCAACGCCTTTGCCGAAGGTCGAAACATGCAGCGTGCGATCCTCGTCTTGCGACCCCAACCTCCCACAACTGAACCCGCCGGGAACGCTCCGTAAGGCGGGCGGCGGAGTGAGCCGGTGGCGATACAGGGCAATCGTTTGACAACTTGCCGCGATCAGGCATCAGCTCGGATTGACTGAGTACCGCCAGTGAATTCAAATCGGAAGTTGTGTCGGATGAGCCGGGTTCTGCATCGCTGGTCGTATTCCGATTCATCGACGCTCACTTGCCGCCGATACTCGTGCCGCTGGCGTTTGAATCACTGCATGCGCTATCCGCCGACGCGCGAAATTCCACTAGAGTGTTACCCCACGGGATTCGGGGTGCGGGGGAAGAGACCTTGTGAGCTAAATGCGGGCACTTGTGCCTCGTGTTCCAATCGCTGGGCGATGGTCTCGAGATCATGGCTTGTCGGAGGAGCTTGCCGAGCGGCCAGTTGGAGTACATCAATCTGAACACTCATCGGCAGGCGAGCCATCAGCTCCCCGACCTGTTGTGATGGTAATACGCTAATGATCCGGGCGAGTGTCTCGGCAGGTTCCATTAGCAGTGCAGGTAACCAGTCCGAGAAGCGCGAGGTCGCCAGGAACTCCAACGGGTTGGCGTGCAGTCGAGAATCGTGAGGTGGAGAACCCACAGTCGAGGTGAGTTCAGTCACCTCATCGTTTCCACGACGGGCGGCAACGATCGCCCAGCCGATGGCGAAGAAGACTAAGCCGACTCCGCACAGCGGATAGAGCACTGACGGATCTCGCAGGGGGTCGAGAGAACTCGTGTGGACCACCACTGGCATGCTGGCGATGCGCTCGCCAGGGATCAGATCGATGACCACCTCGGGAGAGGGACCGGAATCGGGCAGGGCATCATCGACCCGCTTTTGCAATTGCTGGTTCACGTCGCGCTCGACCACGTCAAAGGTGGTCTCCTCAGCAGTGGCCAGCATCTCCAGTTTGCGGAGATAGAATTCTTCGGGCACTGCCAAGTGGACATGAACCAGTTCGGCCAATTCCTGGTCGATCCCCAGCAGTGTGGAAGCGGCTTTGGAGTCCTTCTCGCGGGGACTGGGAGCGCTGATGTCTGGGGTGAGACCTGTCGATGTTGACCGTGCTGGAGTTGACAAATAACGGGCGTCCCCCGGCATGGGTGGAGCGACTCCCGGCAACCGCGTGGCCAGCGGGTCCACCAGTGGGTCAGCCCAGGGATGCTCGACCGCCGTCGGAAACGGGATATCGTCGATGAACACACCGACCCGGATACCATCGACATGCTGAAGCAGTTGCTCAATGCGGCGGCGGTAGATGGCCGAGCGTTCGTCTCGTTGCTGGTCCTGTTGACGACGCATGGGTTCGTCGGTGGTCGCTTCGTAGGTGATCCGGCGGTCGAGGTCCATCACGATCACATCTTTGGCCGAGAGGTTTGCCTTACTCCCCGCGACCGCCGCGCGGACGGAGCGGATGATCTCGGGAGTGATCTCTGAGCCGGGCTGGGGCTTCAAATACACGGTCGCTCGGGACTTCGCCTCGCGATTCCAACCGATGGTCTTGTCGTCGTCCCACACGACATCGGCGTGCGCGATCCCCGACATCTGGTTCAGCATGCGGCTGATCTGTCGTGCCCGGGCGATCTCGCGCGCGGCATCGCGCTCTCGAGTGCCGGAGAAGTGGCCGAGCTTTGAATTCGCCGCTTCCCATTCATCGGCCCAGTGACGATCCGCTGAGTCTTCCGAGTGCAGGGCGGCGGCGGCGGAATCTGCCGCTTCTATCGGAACTTGGAGTTGTCCGTTGGCGTATTCGAATGAAGTGATACCCGCTTGTTGCAACCGACGGCGGACCTCACTGGGGTCTTGGCTAAGTGGGGACGGGACTGACAGGACAGTCATCTCGGTGGAGGAGTGACTCGTCAGTTGCACGATCCCCAACACCACCGCCAAAGTCGTCACAGCGATCCCGATCCGCCCTCGCGGTGATCGCCACCACGGCTCGGGTCGGTCGTGTTCAGCGAGGAGGTGTTCGTCCATGGGAGAAGAGGCCAAGTGACAAGTATCAAGAGGTCAAGTGACAAGGTGAAACCCGGCGGTTCTCATCCTGGTGGGATGAAAGCGATTCGCCGGTGGTTGAGCGCAGCG
>JANOKO010000620.1:0-3630 GCA_031419335.1 Planctomycetota bacterium | reverse complement strand
TGCAGACCTCGGGGTAGTTCACGATCGGGGTGAAGGCGATCCCGCCCAGACCGCCGAGGTTCGTCACCGTGCAGGTCGCCCCCTGCATCGAGTCGATCGATAGCTTCCGCTCGCGGGCCTTCCCCGCCAGTTCCGTCAGCTCCCCCGCAATCGTCAGGATGCTCTTCGTGTTGCAGTCCTTGATGACCGGCACCACCAGCCCGTTCGGCGTGTCGACCGCACAGCCGATGTTGTAGTACTTCTTGAGCACGATCTCGTTGGTCTCGGGATCGAGGGAGCTGTTGAACTTGGGGAAGGCTTGCAGGCAGGTGGCCAGCGCCTTCATCACGATGGCGGTCATCGTGACCTTGGGGCCGTTCTTGCCGATCCCCTCGCCGAACCGCTTGCGGGCTGCTTCCAGGTCGGTGATGTCGGCCTTGTCGTGCTGAGTGACGTGCGGAATCACGTTCCACGAGACGGTCAGGTTCTCGGCAGCTGTGCGGGCGATCTTGTTCATCGGCTCGCGGACCGTCACGCCGAAGCGGGCGAAGTCCGGCAGCGGCGGAGCGGAGATGCCGCCCGCAGAGTGCCCGCGCGACGATTGTTGCGGGGCGACCGCGATCTGTTGCAGCTTGCCCCGGACATAGGCTTGCACGTCCTCTTGCGTGATGCGTCCGCCGGGTCCGGAGCCTTTGACGAGGCTGATGTCGACACCCAGTTCGCGGGCGAGTCGGCGTGTGGCCGGAGCCGCTGGGGTGGGGACGGCGGACGCTGGGTTGAGGGTGGAGGGTGGAGTGTTGAGGGTGGGAGTTGCGACGAGAGTCGGGGTGAGCGCCGGTGCGGGTGTGGCCGCGATTGGGGCAGACACTGCCCGAGCGGGTGCCGCCGGAGACGGTTTGGCCTCGGGGGCTGCGGCCTTGGGAGCGGGAGTCGGAGCGGCAGCACCAGCCCCTTCGATGACCATGACGGGCTGCCCGACGTTGATTGTAGCCCCTTCGGCCACCAAGATTCGCCCCACAACCCCCGCATGTGGACAGGGCAACTCGACGACGGCTTTGTCCGTCTCCAATTCCATCACAATCTGGCCCGCAGCGATCGTCTCGCCTTCCTTGACCAGGATTTCAGCCACATCGGCGGAGGAGACTCCCTCACCGAGGTTGGGCAACTTGAATTCGATTCCCATGGACGGTTCCGTCGCAAGTCCAGCAGTGGTGGCAGTACACGCAGCCCCGAATGATAGTGGACACCGGGGGACGCGGACAGTGTTGCCGAAAGTGGAAAAGTGCGAGTCGGGAGCGAGCGGACGCGAGTCCCCCGTTGAGCCGCGACGCGAAGTCTTCGAAGCGGAGTATTCCCGTGTTGGCCGCCGAAAGCGTCCGCCCTCGCTGACGCTTCGGGTTACTGGCGGCGAACTGATACAGTTCGTGTCCCTGCGCGGGTTCATCACACTCACCGCCCCTGATTGACCGGCTCTGCATGTCTGACCTTCCGTATCTTGTGCGTCTGGCGGAACGGCTCTCCGCCGGGTTGCGGTATTTGCCGCTGGAGAGGCGGCAGCAGCATTGCGATTTTCTGCTGTCGAAGCAGTTGCCGGATGGCGGGTTCACAGGGCGTGAAGGGGGATCGGACCTGTATTACAGTGCGTTCGCGGTGCGGGGCTTGCAGATTCTGGGGGAACTGACGCCGGAGATCGCGGCAACGGTCTATGGATACCTGAAGACATTTGACTGGCGAAACCTGGGCGTGATCGACCTCATCAACTGGTTGTCGATGTCGGCCATGATCCAGTTGGCTGGGGGAGACGACCCGCTGGCTGCGGAGCCGCCCGATTGGCCGGAGCAGATCGCGGCCAAGCTCGAATCACTCCGCTTGAAGGACGGGGGGTATGCCAAGGGGACCGAAGGGGCGACCAGCAGCACTTACCACACGTTCCTGGTCGTGCTCACGTATCAGTTGCTCGGCAAGACCGTGCCGCGCCCCAACGCCCTGATCCAGTTCATCTACGACCGCCAGCGCGACGATGGCGGCTTCGTCGAGATCGCCCCCATGAAACGCAGCGGGACCAACCCCACAGCTGCGGCGTGTGCCTTGCTGCACATGCAGGGGCGGGTGGATGCTGAGTTGCGGGAGGACATCGCCGCGTTCTTGGTCGATGTGCGGACCGATGACGCGGCGTTCCTGGCCAATAGCCGCATCCCGATTCCGGACGGATTGTCGACCTTTACTGCTGTCCTCACAGCTCAGGACATCGAGGTGGCGGCTCTGGTCGACCCACCGATCCTGCGGCTCTACATCGAGAAGCATCTGGAACTCCCCACGGGCGGGTTCCGGGCGGCTGAGTGGGACACGCTGGCCGATGTTGAGTACACGTTCTACGGACTGGGAATTCTCGGGTTACTTGGAGCTCCAACGACGCTGGAGGAGCGGCGTCATGGATCCCTCGAACACTGAGGCGCTGAGCTGCGGCAGTTTTCCCAGGCAGTCAACTGGCACGCAGATTCACGGGAGCGACCGAACCGTGATTTCATCACAGAGGCTCTGAGTGTGTTAGGACTCCAAGCCATTGTCCGTCTCGCAGCCATCCTCTGTTTCCGCTTCCAACGGAGCCAATCGTTGTAATTCACGCAGCCGTTTTTGCGTGCGCCAATAGTCGATCCCCAGGAACGCGGTCGCGATCACCCCGGCTGTCATTTCCAAGCGATACCTCTGCGACGACCACAGTTCCGTGCTGAGCATAACCACAGCGATGGCCGCGCTGATCACCAGAAACACTTGCTTGATCTTGGATGCAATCGTCAGACGGCGGAGTTCCGATCGTGCGACATCAGAACGAGCCTGGGTGTTCGCGATGGTCCGAAACGAATCGATATTGGCTCGCATGGCCTGCCTTTCAGCAGGATTGAGCTTGCGGCTCGATCGGGCGGAATTCGGTTCAGGTCTCTCGGTGTCCAACGGAGGAGAAGCCGGGGAAGGAATACCTGCGACGATTGATGGAATGCTCGGTGCCTCCACGGGTCGGGGCACTGCGGCTTTCGCGACCGCAGGTTTCACAGCCACTCCCCGTGCTCCCTTCGCCTTGCGCGTCCGGGCCAGCAGTTGCTCCATGTAGGCAGCAACCGGATCGGCAGCGTCTTCGATGGACGAATCGTCCACGGTGTCCGGTTCATCGGCTTCGTACGCTGAGTCTCCCACGGAGTCTGGACCGGCCATGTCCTCGGATTCATGGGCAATGGGCGCTGGCAGTTCGAGGGAGGCGGAGTCTCGCCCGTCCGAAGAGTGTGACGAGTGATTCGAGGGATCGACTTCGAATCCTGCGGGGGGGGGCTCTGGCTGAGATGCCGCTGGTCGCCCTCCGCCGAGATTGATTCCAAACATCTCCGACAATCGGGTCCGCAGGGCACTGGCCTCAGTGTCTGCCCTTTGAGTTGTCGATTCCGTAGCGAGCCGCGTATCGGTGACAGCGGAAGTCCCTGCCGTCACTGAATGACGCGGGAAAGCCTTGGAGGGCACCTCGACCACTCGTTCGATGACATCGAGTGTCAGTTCATGAACCACAGTGTTCTGATGATCTGATCCAGTTTCAGAATCGTGGACCACACTGTCGACCATCAACTCTTCGTCGGTCACCGACCGGTGCGGCTCACCGCCGGC
>JANOKO010000619.1:0-3854 GCA_031419335.1 Planctomycetota bacterium | reverse complement strand
TCCGTGCCTCCGTGTCTCCGTGGTGAACCTCTTCACTCCGACGCCCACGTCACTGCGTCAGTTCCTCGAACTTCTTCAGTTCTGTGGCCTCGTTCAGCTTTTTGGCCCGGTCGATCATCTCCTGCAACCGCTTCTTCAGGTCGTTGATCGACTCCCGTTCCCGCATCTCGGCCAGCACCTTCTTGAGTTGTTCGATCAGGCGATCCACGCTGGCCAGACTGTCAGTGATCGCGTCGCGCGGGTCTTGGACCTGCTCCTCGCGGAGCCGGTACAGGCCGATGCGCTGGTCGACTTCGGTGTAGGTCGTGTCGTTGATCGCCTGTAGCGGGGCCACGATCCCGCCGTCAATTCTCTCCAGGAGCGTCTGCGTGTCGACTCGATTGTTGACCATCTCCTCTCGAATGTCACGAAAAGCCGCCTCGATCGACCGGCTTTCCGCGTGATTCTTGCGGATCAGGTGCAGATTTCGTTCCGCTCCGGCGGAGACGGCGACATCGAGCTGCCGCAGTTGCGCCTCCCAGGCCCCGCGCTCGGCAGCTGCGGTCGGTGCGGCTGCTTTGAGAGTCGCCCGCTCACCGGCCCGTTTATGCTGCTCGGTGAGGTCTTTCTGGACGCGGTTGGTTTCTTCGAGAATCTGCTCCAGACGAGCCCGAAGGTTGACCTCCTGATCGTACAGCCTTCCGAGCAGTTCTTCCGGCGAGACGATCAGGAATTCGAACGATTCACTGCGGACGCGATGCGGGCCGGTCTGGTCGTCCCCATCGGCGGCGATGACCGCGAGCGAAAGTTTTTGCCCCTCCTTGAGTTCCAGCGGCAGCACCGCGAACCGCTCCGCAGCTTCCTGCGGAGTGGCGGCCAGCGGGTACTCGCGCTGCCCGCGCGGGGAGTTCTGAAACGGGAACGGCTTGGCATCAAGGGCGTCGACGCGGGACTCGAAGCTGGCTTCAGTGATGCCGTAGTCGTCGCGGATGATGCCGGTCAGTGGGATGCTGGCGGTGCGGGTGATGGCGTTGCGAACCCCTCGGCGGCGGACCTCGACGACCGGCGGTTCATCGGGCGTGCCGACGATCGTGAGGGTCGCTGGCTCTTGGCTGTTGACTTCGTCCTCGTCGAACAGATGAATCTGGAGTTCCGACTGCGTGGTGATCGGCAGCGGGAACGCCGACTGGGAATCGAGCGTCTTGTGCAGTTCAGTGGCCTTGGCTGTGATCCAGGCCGGGATCACGATCCGCGTACGGTCGCCGGGGAGGCACGCTTCTGTGACCTGCGGCTCCAGCACCACCGTGCGTGGGTCAGAGGTCGCCGACTCCCGCAACGTCAGCCGCGCCGGTTGCGGATTGAGCGTCCCGTCCGTGTCGCGCTCATACCCAATGGACAACTCCCAACTCCCCGCGCGAATGTCCGCAGAGAGCAGCGGCTTGTTCGCGGTCAACTGGAGATCGAAGTGCGTCTCACCGGGGATCGAGACCTGCGTGCCGGTCGGCACCACCGGGCGGTCTTCCAACGAGTCCTGTCCCATATAGGACGGGTAGTCACACTGAAGTTCCACCTTCTCGACGCGAGGCGGCTCGACGATCACGATCCGGTACGGTTCGGCGTTCGCGTAGTCGCCCCCCTGGACCCACAACAGCTGTTCGTCGGCCACGTTCTTCATCGTGTGGCGGTAGATCCCCGCTGTGGCCGGAACGAGATTCACGGTGCCGCGCGTGCGACCGGTTTCGGTGAGGGTCCGCCAACTGAGGACGACTTGCTCGGGGGCAGTCTCGGGCTTGTCACTATCGACGAGGAGCGTGAGATCGCCGCCGCGCGGGTGCTTGTAGACCTGAGCCTTGCTGAAGTCGCGGACACGATCACCGGGCTGGGACACGACACGGAGTTGCAGGGCGTTCTTGCGGTACTTCTCCCAGTAGTTCGACTCGCCGCCGATAAACGCCGCGACCCAGCGCGACATCGCCTGCGCATTCACCACGCCGAACCCGATGATCGAAGCGAGCATCACTCCCGCGATCAACAGCCCTCGCTTTAGAGGACGGAAGTCAAACACCGGAGTCACATCCAGCGAGCCAATCTGCTGCCCCAGATCCCGCAGCGTCTGCTGCAACATCGCGTTCGACACCGCCGACCGTTCGATATGCTCCCCGTCGAGTTCCACAGCCGAGATGAGCCGCTCGGCCAGAACCGGAAACCGCCGTTCCAACAACAACGCCAGTGACTTCGGCTCCAGCGGCCTCAGTAACCGCAACACGACCCGCGACAGGAACATCCACGCAAACCCCGCGATGCCAGCCACCAACAGCGACCGCCGAAACCAAAGCGGAAGCTCCAGCTTGCGAGCGGCGAAGTGCATTTCATCGGCTGCATACAGACCCCAGAAGACCAGCCCCAGGAACATGACCATGAGGGCTAGCCCCTCCCACAGCACGTACCGACGGATTCTCGACCGCAGGTCGCCAAGGACGCGGATGATTTCCGGGGAGAGAGTGGTAGTGGGCATTGGGGAAGAAGGTTTATGGTTGAGGGTTTATGGTTGATCGACAGAGGCGTGTGGGAGGGCGAGGCTCCTGCCGAGTCGTGACTGGGAACAGGCATTTCGGAATCGTTGGAATTGTGCTTCGAACGCGGATTGACAAGCGGCGGGTTGGCAGGAGCCTCGCCCTCCCGATCGGTCAGGCAGGAATGGTCAATGATCAACCAACTCTGAAGCATAGCCGCTTCCACCACGGTGATCGATCCCAATGGTCTGTTGGAACTTTTCGGTCCCCCTATTTCGATCCCCGACTCAGCCTTGTATCATTGACTTCGGACATGACCGAACTGCTGGAACAAGCGTTTGAGAAGGCGTCGCGATTGCCAAAGCTGGAGCAGGAGTTATTGGCGTCCCGGCTGCTCGCCGAATTGGCTTCTGAGGACGCTTTCGATCAGGTGATCGCGAGTTCCGGCGACAAGCTCGCCCACTTAGCTCAGGCAGCCCTCGCAGAGCATCGAGCCGGGCTGACCGAGGAATTGGATCCAGAGCAGCTATGAACCCTCGCACCACCCGAGAGTTCTGCGAACTCATGTCCGCTTTACCGGAGCATGTCCGACGGCAAGCTCGGGAAGCCTACCGGCTCTTTCTGAAAAACCCATCTCACCCGGGACTGCGTTTCAAACAGGTCTACGCGGACCCGCCGATTTACTCGGCTCGCATCGGTATCAGCAATCGAGCCGTCGGCGTCATTGATGGAGGTACGATCGTGTGGTACTAGATCGGTTCACATGCCGACTACGACAAACTCCTGGCACATCTGTAATGCGGTCGCGCACAGTAGGACGGCCTTTCCAGGCCGTCCCTGAGCGTCTCTCGCAACGAGACGGCCTAGAAAAGCCGTCTTACGGGGCTCCATCTCGATCAGGCGAGTTTCAACAGCTTCCGCGACAGCCACTCCACCGCCAGCAGGCCGACCAGCAGGCCCATCAGCCAGCCTCGGTCCCAGACCTCGTCGATCCGCTGATCGACGACGATCCGTTCCCCCTTGTCCGCCAGCAGCGGAGCAATCGCGGCTGCCAGACTTCCGAAGTCTTCCGAGACTTCGGAAGTCTTCGCGGTCAGGCTGAAATACTTCCCGCCCGTCTGATCCGCCAACGCAGAGAGGACCGCCACGTTCTGGGTCATCTCGGCAAACTCCCGCTCCGGCAGGCGAATCTGCAACTCCTCCTTCAGGCGGTCCTTCAAGCCCGGAACCTCCATCTCTAATCGATAGCGTCCCGACAGGTCCGCGCGAAACTCCCCCGTGTACTCGGCGGGTCGGAAGCGATCTTGGGTCAGCACCAGCGAGGGGGTCAGCGGTCGCCCCTCCGCATCGTAGACATCGACC
>JANOKO010000618.1:0-4488 GCA_031419335.1 Planctomycetota bacterium | reverse complement strand
CAGTGACCGTCACTTGGACTCCGTAGGTATTATTCGTACCGACATCGGTGGGGGCCTCGTAGTTCGGGGCTGTGAGGAAAGTCAGTATGCCGGTGTTCGCATTGATGGCGAATTTGGCCTGGTCCGCTCCGCCGGTCAAGGTGTACGTGAGTCCGCCGCCGTTCTCGGTCGACCCATCCGGATCGGTCGATTGCACATCGGTCCCAGCTGTTTGATTTTCGGAGACAGTGATCGCAGCGGTCGGTCCGCCCCCGTTGCTCGTGATCACGGGCGACTGGTTCGCGGGCTTGTCCAGAATGGTGATCGTCGCTGTGGAAGAGGCCCCGATCACGTAAGCGGCATTCGCGGTGAGGGTCGCAATGACAGTCTCATTCCCCTCGACCAGCAAGTCTGTCTTTGGAGTGATGGCGAGCGTCTTCGTAGCTTGCCCCGCAGCAAACGCGACGCTCACCACAGCCGACTGGTAGTCGGTCCCATTGATGGCGGTCCCACCCAGGGTGTAAGAAACGGTGAGCGCGGCGGACGTTGATCCCGTTCGCGTAAACTTAAATGTTCCCGGATCGGGTCCGACTTCACTGGCGGACGCATCCAGCGCCGTCACAGTCACCGTGGGAGGTGGCAGCGGCGATCCGAGCGCCACGACAATAATCTCCGTGTCCTTCATCGTATTAATACCGGTTTCGTTGTCGGTGACTTGCAGTTTGACCGTGTAATTCGATCCGGCCACGCCGCCGTAGGTGATAATCTGGCTCCATGTCAGCGACACCGTCGATGAACTGGAATCATCGTACTGCCCATCGCCATCGAGATCCCATTTGTAGGCCGAGATCGAGGCCCCCGACTGGTCTTGGTCACGAGAAGCTGTACCGTTGAGAGCCAGCGTGCTTCCATAGGGAACCGACGTTGTCCCTTGAATCACAGCGACGGGCGGCAGGAAATCACCAGCGCCCAGCGGGGTGACGAAGGTCTCCGTATCGACCATCCCTTCATTGTCGGTGACTTTGAGCTTGACCGTGTAGTTCGCCCCAGCGATTCCGCCGTAAGCCAGAATCGTGGCCCAGGGAACCGACAGGCTGGATGCGGTGGAATCGTCGTACTGCCCGTCTCCATCGAGATCCCATGTGTAGGCGACGATCGAATTGCCCGCTTCGTCCTGGTCATAGGAGAGGTATCCATTGAGGGACAACGTTCCTCCGTAGGGCACGGGAGTGGTCCCTTTAATGACCGCCACGGGCGGCAGAAAGCTGCCGGAACTTGTTCCGGTGCCGGTTCCCGTACCAGTTCCCGTGCCAGTTCCCGTGCCAGTTCCGGTTCCCGCCGCAGCCGCTATGGCTGCATTTTCCGCATCTGAACTGGTATCGGCTCCCGACTCACTCCCGGATGCACCGCCGTATCCGTAGCCATATTCGTACTCGAATTCATACGCGGTCCCCGATTCCAAGCCGGATGCTCCCCCCATGCCGTATCCGTATTCGTACTGGTCGATCCCGGTACTGCCCGAATCACTCCCCCCTCCCGAACCCGAGCCACTTCCCGCACCTGATCCGGACGCAGCTTCGTTCGGGTCGGCGATCGTCGTCACGTTTACAGTAAAAAACTGGTTATCACCTTGCGCATCAAGGTAAATAAACTCAAACGTCTGGACACCCGCGACACCTCCCGAATTGTAGATGACTTGTGTGGTGACATCTTCATACAGATACGCCGAGCCGTTCACGGGTTCGTCCACAAACCCAACGAAACCTAGCGAATCAACTGGCAGATCGATTACCGTGGAGTGGACGCCCATGCCGTTGTGCATCGTAATATTAGCCGTGCTGCTCAGCATCTGGCGTTGCTCAAGAGCCGCTGTCGGGAACAAGCTGCGCGATGTTACGCGGCAACGCGAACGAGAAAAGCGGTGGCTACGGGGTAACAACGATTGTAAGAGGTCGTAAAGACGGAAGACGGAAGACGGAAGACGGAAGACGGAAGACGGAAGACGGAAGACGGAAGACGGAAGACGGATCATCGTAAGGTTCCCGTTCAACATCGATCCCCACGCCACGGGCCGAATGACCCATGGCGATAACTCATTGCGCTGATCGTCGATTCCCAAATACCGAATTGCAAGCGAGCCGAGATGACAATCGGAAAGAATTTCGGGAATCGTTGGGCCATGGAAAGCGGCACCCCGGTTCCGGGTGGCCATCAATCTCAGGAGAAATCCCCATCACGTCTTGGCTCATTCGCTGGGTGGCAGGTTGGGTCGCTTTGCTCTCGCTGCGTTTCGCACATCGAAACTCCCATTGACCATCAATTTCGCGAGCGGTTAGTCTTGTATGAATGTCGACGACACCTCCACGTCCGCTGACTCACCAACCCCAGGGTGACTGGTTGCAGTCCACCATTGTGTGGGGGATTGTGCCGGGGTGGCTGCTGTCGCTGGTTCTGCATGCCAGCATGTTTGTGACAATGGTCACGCTGACTCAGATGCCCAGTTGTCGAGGGGATTACAGCGGCGAGAATGGCACTGGATTTCGCGAGATCGGGCTACGGGCTCGCGAGGATGGGGATGGTCAGGAGGGCGGTCCGGGGACAGCTCCGGGGGCAATCGGTGACGGGGCGAATGCGTCTCTCGCATCTGATGTTGCCGCTGTGCCTCAACTGTCGGTGTCGGGCCAAGTCGCACCTCCGACGATTTCGGACGGTCCGCCAGTGCCGCTGAACTTGCCGAATGCGGGGGACTCGCCATCCGTGATTGGACTTGGCGGACCGCCTCCGCTGAGTGGTCTTGGCGGGGCCACTTCGGCCACAGGCTCCTCGCCTGGTTCATCAGCCTCGGGAGTGCGAGGCGGCGGAACACCCGGATCTCGAGGCGGCGTGGGCGGAGGCCGGGGAACCGGGTCCGGTCAGACCTCGCTGTTTGGAGTCAACGACGCGGGCAAGAAGTTCGTGTACGTGATCGACCGCTCCTTCAGTATGGAGAAGAACAACGCCTTTCGCGCGGCCAAGGCAGAACTCCTCACCAGCTTGAGCAGTCTCACCGAAATTCAGCAATTCCAAGTGATCTTCTATAACAACGAACCGCTAACACTGGCCACGCGCAATGGCCGGTCCCCCATGTTCCAGGGCACCGATGCCCAGAGACTTCAGGTCAGCGAACAGATCGGATCGATCAGCCCCGACGGCGGAACCCGGCATCTGCCCGCGATCCAAGAGGCCCTCAAATACAATCCCGACGTGATCTTCCTGCTGACCGACGCAGCCGAGCCGCCACTCAGCCGGGCCGAGCTCGAGGCCCTCAAGTCTCGCAACCGGCAGGGCTCACGCATCCACTGCATCGAGTTCGGAACCGGTCCGCAATCCCTGGCCGCCGATGGCCAACCCGTACCCAACTTCCTGATGAAACTCGCCGCTCAGAACAGCGGACAGTACACGTATCGGAATGTCAAAGCGTTTGGCGAGTGAGCGACACGATTCAGACTGAATCGTTTTGACTTGAAACAACTCTTCACCATGATCCGTGGCCGTCTTCTCATCCCCAGGATGCTTGCAAGGGCAGTGAACCCGCCGTAAATCAACACCAATTCATTGGCGGTTCCCCACCCTTTGACTCCAACAATTCTCTCAGAGATATGCCACCCCGCATGACATCACACGCGTCAGCATTGGCGGACTCAAGCGACTGCCCGTGGCACACTCCCCTCACTCCTGACTCGAAGTTGGAAGTTGCGTTGAGTGCCACCCCGCTGGCCAACCGGTGCTACCTCACTTTTTCGTAGGTCGCGGTTGTGGTTGGCCCCGCTGTTAGTGTGTAGAGTCTGGTTTGAGCGGGGCTGACGCCCTGCAATCATTAGTCGCTTTGGGAACAGCGAACGGAAACATGGACTCCAATCTGAAGCAACTGGTCGAGCAGAGCGACACTCCGATCGGGCGTGCCTTTGACTTGTTCATTCAGGCACTGATCATTCTCTCCCTGATCACGTTTTCGATCGAGACTTTGCCGAATCTGTCCGCATCGACACAGGTCTGGCTACGAAGCTTTGAAGTCTTCAGCGTGGTGGTGTTCAGCGTGGAGTATGCCCTTCGAGTCTGGGTGTCGACGCCCAGGCGAGCTTATGTGTTGAGCTTCTTTGGCATCGTGGACATCGCGGCGATCCTGCCGTTTTACATCGCGTCCGGAATCGACCTGCGTTCGATCCGCACCCTGCGTCTGCTGCGGTTGTTCCGCATCTTCAAACTCGCTCGGTACAGCTCCGCCACCCGCCGCTTCCATGTGGCCTTGCTGATTGCCAAAGAAGAGATGATCCTATTTCTGTGCGTGACTCTGATCCTGCTGTACATCTCCGCTGTGGGCATCTACCACTTTGAGAACGATGCCCAGCCGGAACAGTTTGCGTCCGTGTTCCATTCGTTGTGGAGGGCCGACACCACGTTGACCACCGTCGGCTACGGTGACGTGTATCCGGTGACCGTGGGAGGACGCATCTTTACGATTTTCATTTT
>JANOKO010000617.1:0-6850 GCA_031419335.1 Planctomycetota bacterium | reverse complement strand
GCAGCGAACACCACCGGAGACAGGCCCCCAACACCAGTCTATCCCGAAGGGATTGCAGCCCTGCGCGTCGTTGACTGCCGCGCTTCGGCTGGAATCCTTTCGGGATACGGGAGCCTGGTGGGACATGGACCGGTGGTGTTCGCTGCGCTCGACGACCGGCTATGGGCTGCGACCCCTTCGGGGTGGGGAGTGGATCGAAACCCGAGGATTCTGCGTAGAATAGCGACCGGACTCGTTCGGAGGTCTCGACCACACTCCATCCAAAGCGATGTCTGGTCCACCTCGTGTGTTCTAGAGTTTGTGCAGGAACTTATGCGTGAGGAAGCCGTTGATCGTGAATGTGCAGTGAGGAGTGTGCATCTCAGGAGTAGGCAGCGGCAGGATTCACCACGGGGCTCAGCGTTTTCGCAGACCTCGGGGCAGAGGTTGAACCACGGAACACACGGAATACACGGAACAGAACAGGGTGGAAATCGGTCGGTCGGAGGCGGGTTCCTTCGGGAAGTCACTTGGCCCGCGAGAGAGTCTCTCGCCCCCTCTGTGAGACTTTGGCATGACGCTGCGTTTCCTGTCTTTTTCCGTGTATTCCGTGGTTCATTTCCTCCGTGCGGTCGCCGATCTGAGCTTGTTGTAATGGCTTGCCCATTCATCTGAAGCGATACCGTCGTCGTGTCCGTGGTTGAGCTTCGTTGATAAAACAGCCATTCCACTCGCTAGCCCCCTGCACTTGTGCGGATTCTCCTCACCCCAGTGACAGAAAACGAAGGCTGGTCACACCGCTATCAACTGTTGCATTCTATCTCCATCAAACTGGGATCCACTGGAGAAAACAATTCCGTTGGAATGGCATCCGGTTATACTGGACTAGTATCGATGGAGTTCGAAACACCATTCGGGAAGCTGGCCATGAAATCCACCTCTTTTCGCCGGATTGCCTTCGCTGGACTGATCGTAACCGGCCTCAACGTCTTCGGATGTCATGCCGACGACGCTACGGTCGTTACGGAACCTGCGCCGCCAAGCCAGCAAGAGATCCAGGAGCAATATCGTATCCGAGAAGAACGGATGGCTGCCTTGGAAGTGGTTCATCTCAATGTGTTTCGAGAAGAGGTCGAAGCAGCCAAGACGCTGACTGTTCGTGAACGATTGGTCCGGGCCGCGAACATCACGGGTGATATGGAAGCGTTGGCTGAAAAGGGAAACTCTAAAGAGGGAACATCGCGGTATGCGATCTTTCCTCGGGCGAGCCATGTGGCCCGCGTGATCGCGGCTCGTCCGTGGATTCGCGATGACCCGAGGATTCGCGAACTGGATCTCTCGTTCGTTCGTGCCACTGCGGACTATCGCTGGCCGACAAAAGCCGACCAGGAGCAGCTGAGAGAACTGCTGAGTGACGAAGATCCTGATGTCCAGGCAATGGCAATCGAGGCGCTGGCGACGCTGTACGATCCCAGCTACCTAGGCGAGATTGCCAGTGCTCCATTCACCTTCGGCGAAGCAGTCGATCCACTCATTCCCGTCCCGGTGATCGAGTTTCACACTCGCTTCTCCAATGGTGGTCAACAGGGAGGAGGGTCAACGACACCTGAGATCTGGCCGACAGAAGACGATCCGCTGGTCGACCCCTCCTTTTGGCGGCAATTGACTCTGAACCAATACGTCGATCGCGCGATCCGTCAGCTGACCGGGGCCGATGTGACCCGTGCGACTGTGGACGAATGGCGAAAATCGCATGGTGACACCGAGGAGAGTCTGTGGTATTGGGAGTATCGACTCCGCCGCGAGTTTGAGCCGATCGAGTGGGATCCAGAGAAGCTGACCGTGTGGCGAGAACAACGCCTCGCGGAACTGGCGAGATTGGATCCGCTGATCGAGGCCAAGGTTCTCTTGTTGAATCGAGACAGTTACGACCAGGGAAGACACGACGCTGGCTTTCTCGGCACGTGGCAGACCCGTTTATCGAAGGACGAGTTGTTCCAGATTCTGGCAGGAGTCCGACTCTGGGACGATGTCAACTGGACGGACAAGCGGGGATATACCTACGAACTCGATTCTCAACTGGCCACGCGGATTATGTTGAACGCAGAAGACAACTTCGGTCGCGAGGATGTTCCCCAACTGATCGAGTTACTTGCGACCACGAAACTGAGCCTGCAGGGGTATGGGCGAAATGCCTGGCATGTCGGCATCTCCCGGCTTCTTCCCGCAGCTGCTCTTGAGTCGATCGATGATGTCGAGACTCGCGATGGCTATCTGCGAAATGTGATCCGGAGTGGAACCGGACAGACCGGTGTTGTGGATGAATTGGTACGAGTGGGGCTGCCGAACAGTCGGGAGTTCCTGCTTGAACACTTCTTTCAGAAGCGCGAGCTGCATTCAACAACGCATGACGGTGTGCAGTCATCGATCCTCGATGCACTCGGTCGCGCACCGCTCACTACCGAACATCGACAGTTCTTATGGGCCATCGTGACAGACGATCGTTTTCGTCCGATCTGGATGTATCTGCGTGATCCGAATCCTCAGCACTACAAGGGACCCAATGATCATTCATCCCGGCGCGACGCGATCTGGGCGATAAACAAACACGCAGGTATGGATTTCATCACCTATGCGGAACAGAAGAAATTGGGAGAATCCGAGACCAGCCAAGCCACGTTCGAGCTGATCCTGGCGAGGTTGAAGGCATTCGAAGCGGTCCCGTTGAAGCCAGCGGACAAGCCTCATTGACAGGTAGTGTGAACTCCTGTCAGTCCTCGAGGTGCCCGGTTATCAGATCGGCGAAGTGGAGCTTGGGGGCAAGGGCAATCTGCTCCGACAGCCTACTCCGGCTCCGGCCAGTTTAAGTGCTTGTGCAGAAACTCGTACGTCCCGACCCCGTTGATCGTGTGCGGGCCGTTGAAGACTTCTAACTCAGTCCGGTCGCCGATGCCGAGTTGGTCGTAGTGGCGTTTGACCTTGGCATATTCCCAGGCAACCCACTCATCGGGAGCCACCCCGTCATCGTGACCGCGTTCGACCATGAACGGACGCGGGGTCATCAGGTTCGACAGCTCGGCATAGTTCGCGACGTGCCCCATGTTCCATTCGAAGATCTCGTACTCACCGGTGAACATGTAGCTGTAACGGTCCTCGGTCGTCACGATCTTGAGGACCCACTCGTCGAAGTCGGCAGAGGCGATCGAGAGGCAATAGGCCGCATTGCCCTTTCCACCCGCCAACATCGGCGGCACGCGCACAGCCGTCTTGCCGCCATAGGAGAGTCCGTAGAAAGCGATCCGCTGTGGATCGACATTCGGGAGCGAGGCGAGCCAGTTAATCGTCTGCTGGTGCTGCGGGATGATGTAGCTGTAGAGCGAGCGTCCCAGCGGGTTCGACTTGCGCTGTAAGACGCGGAAGTCATCATGCCCGCGATACGGGTTCTGTGGGGCGTAGACGATGAACCCACGTTTCACGAGAGCGGTGCTGAAGCCCTTGTAATACTGGAAGCCGGGGTGCTTAGGGTCTTCGGAGATGGTGTCGTCGGGCACCCCTTCGAGGCCATGCTGACAGACCACCACCGGGCGTTTCTCGCCGTCCTTGATGTCTTTCGGCAGGAGCAGCACGCCGCCTGCGAAAACTGTTGAGAGAGGAGAGGCAGAGGGAGCCTCTTTGACTGGCTCTCCTCTCTCGTCTCTCGTCTCTCCTCTGCTTTCCCACACATCCAGCACCACCTCGTACCCCACATGCGTCGGCTCATCAATAATCTTCCGCGTCCTCGCATTCGGTGGCAGCAGTTCATACGGAATCCGCCCGATCAACTCGTCGTAGACCATCGTGCGATATGCTTCTTGCGTCTCTTCCCACTTCGCGAGGGACGACCGGTCGGCTTTGTCCCACACCTTGTCTCGGTACTTGTCAGAGACGTGCATCAGTCGCTGCGTATACTGGCGGAGTTCTTCGAACTGACGCTTCTGCCGGGCGGCGATCCGCTGGCGGAGAGCCTCCTCGTCTGGCGGGCCTTCATTGGTGGTAATGACTGGTGGTTGGTTGATATTGAAGGACTCATTGACGAGACCAATTGTCTCCTGATTTCCCAAATGAGCTGGACCATCGGCATAAGAGATCAGTTTGATATTGTTGGGCACGCCTAGCAGTTGGTAGTGAGCTTTGGCCCGTACAAACTCCCGTTTCACTGACTCGATGTCTGGAGTGCGAATCACACCAGGGGCTGCCCCTCCGCTTCGACCTGGCCGTACAACGGGTGGACCGTCGACTTCCGGGGCTGCTGAAGCCTCAATGATCAGCTTGCGGGGAGCAATCAGGCTGGCGATGTCCGCGTCCCCAAACTCAGTGAGCTGACGCCAGACGTTGCGGTAGATTGGCTCCTTCCAAACTCCCTCTCGTTCCTGAAAATACCCAGAGACAATGCAGACCTCAATGCGGGGATCGAGCGCGGCAGCGTACATTGCAAGCAGTCCCCCCTCTCCGTGTCCCCAGACGATGATCGGAAACGGTTTCTTGTCTGGTCGACGCTCGACATCTTTCATTTGGCGAGAGAGTAGGCCGTCAACCATTGTCGATATCTTCTGGGCTTCGTAGCCAATCACATGTCTGCCCATCTCGAAGGCCCCGCGATAGATGAACTCCCGATGTGGTTGATTCGTGTACCGAACATTGGGACTCCCCGATAATTCGTCATTGCGACTCATGAGAGTCGGAATGAGAGCGGCAATGCCGAATTCAGACTTCAGTTTCCAGGGTAGTTGCTGCTCTTTCGCTAGCCCGGGCAAGAGTCCAAGTGCCATCTCAGGTTCATATGCCGGATCCGGAATGAAAATGAGAGCCTTTCCCGATATTCCGCCTCCGCTGACAGCTTCACAAGATACTCCGTCCCAGACATCCATCCGAATTTGTTGGGTCCTACTCCCGTTTGATGCAAAGTTGACGTAGATCGGAGCATCCTTCTCCCGCACATCGACCGCGCCAATGTACGTCCGCAGCCGCTCTCGATTTGGAGCGATGCTCTTCTCATACGCTTCCGGGCTGCTGTAGTCGCGGTGCCAGTGGGCTTCGCGGCGGTCGCGGGAGAGAGAAATCTCGTACTCGGCGAACTCGCTGATTCCCCGGACCATCACCACATCCAGCGGCTCATCCAGCACGAGCTTCTGTGTGCCAGGCAGGACATCGTCCAGTGCCGTTGCGGACCGGAGACCGGTCCCACAGCTCCACACCCCGGCGATCACAACACACCAGCGAACAAGACAGAAGTTGCGAGCGATCATGAGTAGTTCTCCTGCTCGCAGTAGACACTGAGCCGCGGAATAAATCCAGCATCACTGATGTGACGCTGGCCGATGGGGGGGAAATCCAGTGTTGTCCGATTCCACCGACTTCGGGCACTACGTCTTGTGACTTCCCGGACCTCGGTTATTCCAACGACCATCCCTTCGCTGGTTGGGGATGAACCACTGGCGTCTGCCGTGATTGCAACTGGGCGATCTCTTTCTCGACAGCTGCGACTGCTGGTGCTGTCGTATGCACTGCAAACTTCAGACGCATCGTGTAGGTCTGGCCTGGTTCCAGCGAGATGACGCGGCCCATTTGGCGTTCGAATGCTTTGGGATTCGGGAAGTTCGTACCGGGTTCCAATCCGACGACGTACCCGTCACGCTCCGACTGCGTACACTTCCAAACGGCGAAGCATGGCAGCTCGCGCGTCGAGAACCGCAGGCTCAGTCCCCGATCTCCAGTTGCGTTTCGAAGTAGCGTCACCGTCTCGCCCGCTGTGTCGGCCAGCAGGCGGTGGTAGTAGACCTGCTCCGAGTAACCTGCTGTCGGTCCCAGGCAGTCGGCGTGTGTGGCGATCCCTTCGGCAGCGCGGGCATCGCGGGGAGCAATCTCCGCGCTGGCACACAGCACCTGCGACCCCGCTCCGAGGAACGGCTCTCCGATGTTGTTGTGGTACAGCATCTCGAACTCGGTCGGGACTCCGCCCAGGTTCGTCACCGCGTCCACCACCTCGAAGCTGTTGCTGCCCACCACCGTCCGCACGGTGGATTCCAGTCGCAGTTGGGGACCGAACATAGTGCATTCATCGACGATGCCGGTGAGGCGGAGCGTGCTGGTGTCTTCTTCAACATCGATCTCGCGATCGTGCGAGGGGAGGTTGGCGATCCGCCCGTGCAGGGTCAGGTCCGACTCGACCGGACTCTTCGCTCCCGCATCAATCCCCGGTGGTCCGTTCGAGGCCATCCCGCAGCGGCACAGCAACTCGTTAAACCCATCCAGCCAACCCAGCCCATTGCGAGCTTTCAGATCCACAAATCGCGGGTGAGCCAGCCGCCGCACCGGCGAATCCCAGCCGATCGGGATCCCCTGGTATTCGGCTTTCCAGATCCCCATCCCGCGCGTGGGGGAGACCCACAGTGTCAACGGACCGTTCTTGAGTTCAAAGACCTCGACGCCCGCTGAGATCCCCTCTTCCAGCACCGTCCAGCGAATGCCCCAGTCGTGTCCACCGGGCAGCTTGACCTCGGCCGGTCCGGCCAGCACCTGCCAGCTCGGTCCGTCCTCATCGTGGTCATGGTCGTGACTATGATCGTGATCGTGCCCGCAGTTGGCGTGGTCATGGTCGTGACTGTGGTCATGATCGTGGCGAGGGGCCATGTGCGTGTGCCGATTGCGTCAAGGAGGGGGCTGTGAATGGACCGCAGTCTACGGCCCACGTTTCTGGCATTCCAGCGGGAATGGGAAGTGGGACTGAGTCCGGGAGTGGGGCACGCTTCCTACGTGCCCATACTTTGCACTCCGCCAGGGTGTGTATATGACCAATTTCTATAGCGACAGGACCGGCTCACATCGCAGCACG
>JANOKO010000616.1:0-1127 GCA_031419335.1 Planctomycetota bacterium | reverse complement strand
CACCGGCTCCGGCGACAGCACCTGCACGATGGTCTCCGGCAGGTCACGACCCAAGCACGGAGGCCGCCCCGTGAGCAAGGCGTACAGCAACCCGCCGAGTCCGTAGACATCGGTCCGCTCACTGATCGCCCCGAACCCGGGGTTGATTTGCTCGGGAGCGAGAAACCCGGCGGTGCCGCCTCGGGGGGAGTCATCGTCCGATCCCCAGCGGGCGAACCCGAAGTCTGCCAGTCGAGCATGACCGTGGGCATCCAGCAGCACATTGCCTGGCTTCAAGTCGCAGTGCCAGACCCCGGCGGCATGCGCGGCGACCAGTCCGCTGGCCACTTCGCAGCCGACCCTCAGCACCTCGCTCAGGGAATGGCGTAGATGTTGCCATGAGTCGATGCTCTGGCCCTCGATCCACTCCATGACGAGGAAGACCGCGTTCCGAGATGTGCGTCCCCATCCATACACTGGCAGCAGATGGGGATGCTGCAACCCGCTCAGGATCACGAACTCTCGCAAGAACGAGGCAATGGCCCGTGGGTCGGTCCAACTGGCCTTCTTGAGGAACTTGACGGCGACAGTGCGTCCGAGTTTGCGGTCCGTCGCCCGGAAGACCTTGCTGAACGCTCCCTGCCCGATCATCTCGTGGAGCTGCAGTTCGTCGAGCGAGCGCGTCGGTTGGTAGCCTGGCCCCCCAGGTCCGGGCGGAACGGACGTGGGCGTCCGTTCTACTTCGCCGCACCCCGTCCGTTTCGCCGACTCCCCATGCAACCGGTCGGCTGTCACCAGTTCGCGAGTCCGCTGTTGCGATCTGCGGACTGTCCGCTCGCTGACGCTCAGTTCTCTCGCGATCCCCTCGCCTAGTTCGCCTCGCAACTGCCGGATCAGGATCTCCTGGTCCAGCCCCTCGGTGGCTTCGACCAGCCATTCCAGTTCATCGGCCAGCAGGGCGGCTTCCTCAGCTGTCGGGACTTCGCGCGCGGGAGCGGTCCAGTTCTCGGGTGGCTCCGATTCACGCAGCACTGACCGCTTCTCGGACCGATGACGCCGCGCTTGATGGGCCAGCTTGCGGAGCGTAATCGTGGCCAGCAGCGACCAGAGGTCTCCCTCGGTCGCTGCGTCGAAGCGTCCCGCGCGAG
>JANOKO010000615.1:0-1241 GCA_031419335.1 Planctomycetota bacterium | reverse complement strand
TTGTCCCGGGGGGAGAGGGGAGACAGGCAGTAGACTCCGCAACCGATTGACAAGCTGGCACTTTCGCAAGGGCGAGGGGGCCGAAGGGTTCGAGCAGACATGTCACATTCACCGGCCCACACATCGGTCAAAATGGGGATTCCCATCTCGCGCGCCAAGCTCGGGATGTGGTTGTTCCTGGGCACCGAGATCATGTTCTTCACGGCGTTCATCGGAACGTACATCGTGTGCTTCTTCGGTTCGCCGGGGTGGCCGACCGACACCAAGCAAACGCATATCAACATTGCGGCGGGCGGGATCAACACGTTCGTGCTGATTCTGTCGAGCTACTTTGTGGTGGTCTCGCACGAGGCGATGGGGATGCGGAACTTTGCTCGCGCCCGGCAGTTCCTGGTCTACACGATGTTGTTGGCGTTCGTGTTCCTGGGGATCAAGGGGTACGAGTACAACGGCAAGTTCTCGCACAACATCCTGCCCGGACGGATCGCCGAGACCGACGCGCAGGCGATGGACAACGTCGTCAAGCAGATGCAGGTGGCCGTCGAAGGTTCACTCCACTCGATGATTCCCGGCGATGACCCAGTGCATGTGAAACAGGCCACACTGGGGCAGAAGCTGGCCGAAGAGTCCCCGGAGAATCAACGCTTGCATCGAGCCTGGCAGGGGTGGAACGAGGAGTTTAACCGCCTGCGGACCGAAGTCTCCGGCAACAAGCTGACGCTGCATGACGTGGAACAACGTCTGGAATCCGGGTTCGCTCAAACGATCATCGTCGACACGAAGACCTCCGTTTCAAAGGCCGCCGATGGTCGAGAATTGACTCACATTGCGGGCCAGCTCGACGAGAAGAATCTCGCCGCCTATAAGGCCAACCAGGCGTTCACGGTCTCCGTGAAGACGTTTACTCCCAGCTCCAGCGACCTCACAGCTCGCCCCGCTCCGCCGAAGATTGAACTGGTCCAGATCGCTGCCGACAACGTCGTCAATGCCACGATGCCTGCCGGGGCGATCAACATCACTCACCAGATCTACCACCCGTTCGTGATGCCGTACGGCAATCTGTTTGCCAGTTGCTACTTCCTGATGACGGCATTCCATGCCATCCACGTGCTGGTCGGGATGACCATGTTCGCCGTGCTGCTCAGTTTGGGGAACGGGCTTAACGAGCGGTGGAGCGACTTCCTGGAGAACGCAGGTCTGTACTGGCACTTCGTGGACCTCGTGTGGATCTTCCTGTTCCC
>JANOKO010000614.1:0-1101 GCA_031419335.1 Planctomycetota bacterium | reverse complement strand
CCGCACCAGATTTACGTCCGCGAGGCTCGCCGCCTGATTGGGTCGTACGTCATGACCGAGAACGAACTGCTCCAGAAGAAGCCGACCCCGGAGTCGGTTGGCATGGGGTCGTACACGATCGACTCACACAACATCCAGCGGTACATCACCCCCGAAGGCTCCGTGCAAAATGAGGGGGACATCGGCGTCGGCACCAAGGGGCCATACGAGATCGCCTATGGCTCGCTGGTCCCCAAAAAGGGCCAGTGCGGCAACCTGCTGGTCCCGGTCTGCGTGTCGAGTTCGCACATCGCCTTCGGCTCGATCCGCATGGAACCGGTCTTCATGATCCTCGGTCAGTCCGCAGCCACCGCAGCCGTCATGGCCATCGATGCCCAGCAGAGTGTGCAGGAAGTGCCGTACGCCAAGCTGCGAGAGCAGTTACTGAAAGACGGCCAGATTCTGGAGTACGCCCGCCCCGCTGGCGCGATCAGCGAGGACGATCGCGACAAGAGCGTGCTGCCGAAGGATCTCCCTGGCGTTGTCGTCGATGACGAGTCCGCCACGCTGACCGGCGAATGGACCCGCAGCAACTCCAACGGCAAGTTCGTCGCCAACGGCTATCAGCACGATGGCAACACGCACGACGGCCAGTTCAAAGCCCGCTTCGAAACCAAGCTCCCCAAACCCGGAACGTACGAGGTCCGCCTCAGCTACTCCCAGAACGGCAACCGCGCCACGAACGTCCCAGTGACGATCACCCACGCGAAGGGAGCAATCGCCACTGCGACCATCAACCAGCAACTGCCGCCGCCGATCGATGGGATAACTGTGTCTCTCGGCCAGTTCGAGTTCACGGCTGACCAACTGGCGGTCGTGGAACTCTCGAATACCGGGACCGACGGCTACGTCATCGTCGATGCCGTGCAGTGGATGCCCGTGCCGTAACGGGACTAATTCAATACTGTTTGGCATGGCGGGGCGGATCAGGCACTGCTTTGAGTGATTGGGTTGCGGGGCAACAAGAGGTTCCGGTGGTCTAAACCGGACAGCGCCAGGTTCCGTGTCTTGCGTTAGCGTAACGTGTTTTGGGATGGGGGTTATTGGCGTTGGCTTGATGAG
>JANOKO010000613.1:0-11741 GCA_031419335.1 Planctomycetota bacterium | reverse complement strand
TGCCAGAAGGTGGGAGAGTGGAGGACGAAATAGCCGCAGCGGGGAATCGTGCGTCGGCATTCTGATTCGTTCGGAGACGTGATCCTTCCGCCCACGTTCTGGCGAACGTAGCGACCCCGCAATCGCTCAACGTTCTACCCCACTTCCGTCGCCGTACACGCGAACTCGAGTCGGCAACTCACCTTTCCCTCGCAGGTCACTTTTCCCCTGAGATAGAACGTGTTCTGCAAACGTTCGGTGAGTTCGACTTCCATCTCGATCGTTTGGTTCGGCCGCACCATCGACCGGAACTGTACGTTGTTGAGGCGGGTCACCACCGGAGCCACGTTGGTCCCGGCGGGCAGTAGCCTGGAAATCAGCACGGCTGCGGCCTGGAACGCCGCCTCGCACTGAATCACTCCCGGCAGGATGGGGAAGTGCGGGTAATGACCGCGAAACAGATCGAGGTCGGCAGGCAGGTGTTTCCGGGCCACGATCCGCGTATCCGAGACCTCTGTGACGGCATCGAGCCAGAGAAACGGGTCGCGGTGTGGGATCGCGGCTTTGATGTCGTCAAGAGTCATGGGGGAGGACGAGAGCCTAGAGACGAGGGACTAGAGCCCGAGGTTTGGTGAGGTCGATGGGTCTTGAGTGAAGCGTGAGTAGTCCATCATCGAAGGAAAACTGCACACGGCCTCTTCCCCTCTGGCTCTAAGCTTTCGGCCCTGCTGTCCCTCAGAACTTCCACCCGTCCGGCAACACAGTACGCCTTGGCACTACAATAATCCCGTCTCGCACAACCAGCGGGCCGCGTTCCCCGTTCTCGGGAAAATTGGGCGGCAGTTTGATGACGCAATTGGCACCGATCGAGCAGTTCTTGTCCACGATGGCCCGCTCGATGATCGTCCCCGCTCCAATCCCGAGTTGCGGTTGCCCTTCCATGTGATTCGCTCGCACATCGTGGCGGAAGTAATCCGCCCCCATCAGGACCGAGTCCTTGAGCTGGGCATTGGCACCGATATGCGACCGCAGCCCGATCGAGCTATTCTTGATGACCGCAGCCGATTCGATCGTGCAGCCATCCGCGATCAGACTGCGCAGAATCGTCGCGCCCTCGATTTTCGTCGGAGGGAGATACCGGGGTCGCGTGTAGATCGGAGCGTTCGCAATTTCGAGGTCGAACGGAGGGTTCGAACCGGCCAGAGCCAGGCTCGCCTCATAGAAGGCCAGGATCGTGCCGATGTCTTCCCAGTACCCATCGAATAGATGCAATTGGACCTTGCGAGCCCGGATGGCCATTGGAAAGACCTCTTTGCCGAAGTCCTCGTAGTCAGTCTTCTCCAGCAGGTCAACCAGCGTGTCACGATTGAACAAGTAGATCCCCATGCTGGCGATGTATTCGCGCCCCTGACTGGGGATGCCTTGGGCGTCAATCCACTTCGAATCGGTGTGAACCATCCGCAGTTCTTCGACCGACTTCGGCTTCTCCAGAAACCCCTCGACCCGACCGGAGTGACTCACCCTCATAATGCCAAAGCCAGCGGTCTGCTCCTGCGGAACGGGCAGTCCCGCGATCGTGACATCTGCCCCATTCATCGTATGCGTTTCCAGCATCTGCCGGAAATCCATGCGGTACAGCTGGTCGCCCGACAGGATCAACACGTAGTCGATACCGGGCTGTTTCAGATGCCGTAACTGCTTACGGACGGCATCGGCGGTGCCTTGATACCAGTCGGCCCCCTCGTTGGTCTGCTGCGCGGCCAGGATCTCGACGAACCCGCCGTTGAACGGATCAAAGGCATACGTCTGGCGAATATGCCGGTGCAAGCTGACCGAATTGAACTGCGTCAGCAAGAAGATTCGCTGCACCCCGCTGTTGATGCAGTTCGAGATCGGAATGTCGATCAGCCGGTACTTCCCGGCGAGGGGAACTGCGGGCTTTGACCGCTCACCCGTCAGCGGCAACAACCGCGTCCCCTTACCTCCCCCAAGTACGATGCAAACCATGTTGTCCATGATCAAGCTCCTGTGGTGAATCGAAGAGGGGATGAAGCCCCGCTCACAGCCCGGAGACCTCATGGGGGCAATGTACCCGAGAGATGCCGTGCGCGCAAAGGCACTGTTCTAGACTCACTCGAAGAACACCCGCTCCGCAGTCCTGCGTAGCAGTTGCTCCCGATCCTTCGCGGTCAGGAAATCGCAGTGCGTCGTCAACAGCTTGAGCGAATCACTGTAGGTATTCGGAGCTTTCAATTGATACGGGCTGTCGCTGCCCCACATCAGACGCTCGACGCCGAAAGCCGCGATCAATTGTTGAATCATCGGGATCAATTCCGTATGTGGCGGCTTCTTTTCGCCGAGTGCATAGTAGGCCGAGACCTTCACGTGAACATGCTTGTGCTTCGCCAGATCGGTCAGCGTTTTTACCTGGACTGGATCGACCGGACCCGCCATGCCGATGCGGGCGAAGTGGTCGATGACGACTCGAGTGTCGGGGTACTTCATACACATCTCTTGAACCTGCGGCAGATCATCCGGGCCGATCAGTGGGCAGAGGGCACTCCCCTGCTTCGCCGCATGCGCCCACATGGCACACATCCCGGTGGAGTCCTTCCACAGTTCTTTCCCGCCCTCATCCGGGCGAATGCGGAACCCGCGCATGCCCAGCTTGAACAGCTTGTCCATGTCCTTCTCAGGCTGCGGCTGATCCGCCTCAATGCAGGCGACACCAGAGAATCGTCCGGGGAACTTGGCGATGCTGTCAGTAATGTAACTGTTGTTGAGACCGTGATATGGCTTGTGCTGGATGAGTACCACTCGACCGACCCCGTTCTGACCGGCCAGTTCGAGCAGCTCCTCAGCCGTGAAACTGTCGGGCTTCAGGTCATCGATCGTCTGCTTCCCATCCAGCGGGTATTTCGCCAGATCGCGAGTCCAGATGTGTGAGTGGGCATCGATCCACCCCTCCGGTTTCGCATCCACAGCTGAGGCGGTTGCGGCAAGTGTGGTCATGCCAAGAACTCCAAGAGCTTGTCGTCGAGTGAGCATGGGGGCACCAGGAGAGTGTTTCGAAGGACGGCCAACAAAGACCCGCGAGGGTTCCATACACTTCAGGTCGTGTCATCCGGCAGTATCCGCGACTCCTGAGCCGTAGGCAACGCTGGACTGCGCTTGATCATCATGGTATGCGGCCAGACGCGACCAGACGGCCAGACTCATCCACACCGATTGATTGATGATCGGTGCCCGACGCCGTATAGTCTCCCAATGGAAGCCTGTGGTGTTGATTACGGAACGCCGAGCCTCGTATTTCCGGGGCTGTTGCGAGTGCGCTGTTGCAAACTGGATAGTCAACGGTCCCGCTGGGCCGAACTTCGTACTCGCCTGTGGCTCGCTGAGGTTCCGTATGGCGGGAACTCGACACAGGCATTCGCGTCTTCTGGATTGAGGAGTCGTTCATGAAAGATCGCATTCTGGACACCGGTCTGACCTTTGACGATGTGCTGCTGGTTCCGGCCTACAGCGAGGTGATGCCGTCCGAGGTCGATGTCTCGACTCGGCTGACGCGGAACATCTCGATCAACGTCCCGATCCTGTCGAGTCCGATGGACACCGTGACCGAGAGCGACATGGCGATCGCCATGGCCCAGGAGGGGGGCATCGGCGTCATTCACAAGAACATGTCGATCGAGCGGCAGGCCCTCGAAGTCGAGCGGGTGAAGCGCAGCGAGAACGGCGTGATCGTCGACCCGGTCTCTCTGCCGCCGCATGCCAAAGTCCAGGAGGTCATCGACCTCATGGAGAAGCGGAACATTGGGGGTGTTCCGATTACGGAGAATGGAACGCTGAAAGGGATTATCACGCGGCGCGACCTGCGGTTCCTCGAATCGAAGGAGATGCGGGTCGATGAGGTCATGACAAAGGACAAACTCGTCACCGCCCGCGAGGATACGAGCCTCAAAGACGCCGAACGCATCCTCCGCGAAAACAAGGTCGAGAAACTGCTCCTGGTGGACGATCAATATCAATTGAAGGGGTTGATCACGATCAAGGACATCGACAAGAACCTGCGCTTCCCCAAGGCCAACAAGGACCAGCGCGGGAGATTGCGGTTGGGAGCGGCTGTCGGGGTGCATGACATCCAACGGGCAGCGGCTCTGATCCAGGCAGGTGTCGATTTCCTGGTGGTGGACAGTGCTCACGGGCACTCGAAGAACGTCATTGAGACGGTGCGAGAACTCAAGCGGCAATGGCCGCAGATCGACATCATCGCCGGAAACGTGGCCACCGCCGAGGGGGCCCGCGACTTGGCGAAGGCCGGAGCTGACGCCGTCAAGGTCGGCATCGGACCGGGGTCGATCTGCACCACGCGGATCATCTCGGGAGTCGGGGTGCCTCAACTCACCGCCATCTCCGAGGCGGTCGCGGGTCTGGCCGGAACAGGTGTTCCGGTGATTGCGGATGGCGGCATCCGCTACAGCGGAGACATTACCAAGGCACTGGCCTCCGGGGCCTCTGCGGTCATGCTGGGCGGGTTGCTCGCCGGTGTGGACGAAAGTCCGGGGGAGATGATTCTGTACCAGGGGCGGACCTTCAAACGGTATCGCGGGATGGGATCACTCGGGGCGATGGTCAAGGGGAGCAGCGAGCGCTACCGGCAATCGCTCGCCACAGACGAAGACAAGCTACGCCCGAAACTGGTGCCTGAAGGGGTCGAAGGACGCGTCCCCTACAAAGGGCCTCTCCAGAGTCTGCTGTACCAATTGGTCGGCGGGCTCAAGGCGGGGATGGGCTACCTGGGCGTGGGCACGATCGAGGAGCTGCGGACCCAGCCGAAGTTCCTCAAAATCACAGCGGCCTCGGTGAGGGAGAACCACCCGCATGACATCGCCATCACTCAAGAATCACCCAACTACAGCATCGCCCCCAGCCACTCGGCCGAATGACCGGGCGTGGTGGAAGCGGTGCCTGGCCGGGGCGTTGTGCCTCATGGTGTCCGGGGCGATCCCGGCGAATGACCGGGAGGTCGCCAAGCCGCTTGATCGGTTAAAGCAGCGCTCGGCGCGACAGCGCTGGCGCGAGCTGCGCGGCGAATGGGTTCCCGCTCCGGATGTGAATCCGCAGACGCTTCCGGACGTATTGCCGAAGCCCGAGGTCGCGCCGTTCTCCGCCCCGATGGGCAACCAGGCCACTCCGATTCCCACAGAGTCCCCACCCGTGGTGAGTGGTTTCACGACAGAGGAACCGTGGATCGTCGCGCCTGTTCCCATTCCAGTCGAGGCCTCTCCTGAAGTCGAGAGTCAGGCGTTTGCCAATTCGGGAGCCAAGCCACCGACGACCCCAAACGAACCGTTGCCGCCAGAAGGTTCTTTCGGTGATGTCGTGTTAGCGCCGCGCGTGACAACTCCTCGCGAGCATGAGTCGATTACTCTGCCGCATTGGCCATTTGCGGATGACCTTGATCTGGTAGAACAGCCAGTCTTAGACCAGACCTCCAACCCTGCCTCCCAGTCGCCAACGGACATTCCGGCTGCAGCTTTGCCTTCACCTCAACATCCGGGCACGTCGCAACCACCCGCGTCTCCCTTCGCGATCCAGGTGGCGGAAGACCCCGCTGCGGATGCTCCAGTTCCGAACGAGTCCGTTGAACCACTCACTCCCGAGACTCCTGTCTCACCGTCCTCAGAGACCGTGAACTCACAACCCCATTCCCAGTCTGACCCCGCCCCGCAATTCAAATCCATTCAAGACATCCAACCATTCTATGATTATGTCCTGGGGGGGCGAGATCCCAACAAGCAACAGAAGCCGCCACTGGTCGAATTCGAGTTGGTGCAACAAGGATCTCTCGATCGGAATGGGATGACCATTCCGGTCTACTGGCAGGCATCGAACGTCTCCCACAACCCACTCTATTTTGAGGACTCGGGATTAGAGCGAAGTGGTCACTCTTTTTCTGATGTGGTTCAACCCTTTGTTTCCGTTGGAAAGTTCGGTGTTCAGGTCGCCGCGCTGCCCTATACAATCGCGCTCGATCCCGTGTGGCAGCGCGACACTCCGCTCGGCCACTATCGCCCTGGCGAATGTGCCCCGAAGCGCCATTTGGCCTTGCCCATCAACGGTCGCGCGGCAGTGACAGCTGCGGCGACATACACGGGGATCATCTACCTGATCCCGTAAGGCGAGCGGCCAGACTTCGCGTACCCAGAGACTTCCGAAGTCTCCGAAGACTTCGGAAGTCTGGCGGTAAGTTTTCACTGGCCGCTCGCCTAACACAGCATGGGCGCAGACCCTGGTGGGCCTGGAGTCTGCGTTCCGGGGTTCTGGGCAGCAGAACCCCTTTGGACTTGATCGACATCCGTCGAAGTCGCGTGGGCCGTCTCGACAGGACGGTCAGCAGACGAGTCTCTCCAGATCTCATCGCGGCATTGTGATCGGCCCCGATGTGTTGAACGACTCCCTGTAGCGCTGGCAAGTGTCGGTCGGCAATTTCGTGCAATCCCCCACATCAATTTGAAAACTGTGGAACTCTGCACTTGAGTGACGCCCGCGTGTCGCATAGGGTTGATTGTCTGGCCCGCAGGAATGCGGTTCGGAAACGTTCCCGGAGACGCTGGTCTGATGTCCTATCACCGCACACATGGCGTTCGCATCGAGGACACCCGAGTTTGGGTCACCCATCGGCGCTTGGAGTACGGACCGTTCGACTATGACTGGATCCCGAATCTGCGCGGCATCGTGCTGACATTTCGAGGACGCCAGTTTGGAGAGATCCTCAGCGAAGAAGAAATCTACGCCGACCTCAGCGAGTACCGTCTCCCTCTCCGTGTGGTGGAGGTCGCCGTGCTGGTCCTCGGCAACGCCCTGTACTCGGGGCTCAATGGATTCAACGCCGACGAACGTCGCGAAATGCTGGAAGACAGTTTGATCGTCGCGGGGTGCGACCGTTTTTTGCCGTTGGTGATGGTGTAGCCGGTCACGCCATCACTCCTTTCAGCCGGATTGGGCCACCCTGCGGGCCACCCTGCGGGCCACCCTGCGGGCCACCCTGCGTGAATCACGATCCGTACTGGTGGAGTTTGCTTTCATGTCGTGGCGGCTTTTTTCCCCTGCGGTGAATCTCTGACGGCTTTCTGACACACACACTCAGGTGCGCACTGACATCCCTGCCGAGATCCACGTCGAAGCCGCCACGCCGAGCCAGTAGTTCTTCACCCCGAACAGCAGAGCGCTTCCGAGAAGACTATTCACCGGGATGTGATCCACATGACTGATGATGACAAACGGAACCGGTCCCATGAGGAACAGGGCGAATGTCATCAACGCCAGCATCTGTCTCTGTTTGGCCCCTTCATTCGCGAAGATTGCAGCTCCGGGAATCCCGAGTCCCAGACAGGTGATGACACTCGACAATTGGATATCCGAAGTCGTCAGTCTGCCTGTTGATAACAGGGCCGCGCCCACGAAGATGGCTCCCAGCACATAGGTTCCGTAGCGCTCATCAGTGGTCAGAGCGTGTCGCCCATGCGGGTGAAACCTTAGAAAAAAGTTCGACAGCGGACGCGAGATCCAGGTCAAGTAAGCAAACAGTCCGTACGCATACACGACCAGCATCGCAACGCCGTGGAATGCGGAGTCTTGCGGGATGACCCGCGGCAGACCGTTCATGACAACCACCGCGCCCAGCAGGATCCCGACGCTGACCCGGGGAGAAAATCGCCGCAGCCAGTGGAGATAGCCGGTGATCCAGCGGTAGGGGGCAAACCTCGAACGGACCGCCTCCTTGAGTCCCTCGCGTGCCGGGACCAGATCGGCGTCGATCCGCAGTGCCTCGAGGAATCGCTCTTCGGCCAGACGCGGCTGGCCCTGACGCAACAAGGCCCAGCCTTGCTCGAAATGGCCCATCGCCAGATCGGGGTCGATCTCCAACGCCGCGCGGCTCATCGCTTCGGCCTCATGGGTTCGGCCCAGAGCATGCAGCGCATGTGACCGCAACAGCAAGGCTTCCGTATTCTCGGCATCGATGGCGAGGGCCGCATCGGTACTGACGATGGCCTCTTTCCAACGATAGAGTGCGAATTGGACGCTGGCCTTCTGGAGCCAGTAGTCATCCGCATCGGGATCGATCTCGATCGCCGCTTCAATCGCCGAGTACGCCCCGCGATGGTCCTTGCGAGCCTGGAGTGCGCGAGATAGCGCGTAAAACGAAAATGCGTCATCTGGCTGCAATTCGATGGCATGGCGAGCTGCTTCTTCGGCCTGGGGAAACTCGCCCAGTTCCGTCAGGCAGATCGAGCGCAAGGCATGAGTCGACGCACTCTCGGGGTTCTCCGAAAGATGGCGTTCCAGCTCTCCAAGGGCCAAATCGTAACGCCCCTGCTGGAGCAGCAATGACGCACGTCGCAGGGAATCACTCATTTCAGCTTCAGATACTTGAGGACATCATCGTAGGTGCCGCCCTGGTTGGCAAACAGTGCGTAGTTTTTTGCCGAGGCCAGCCACTCGCGGGTGGAGGGCTTGATCCGCGTGAGAGCGGTCAGCATGTCGGCGGTCGTCAGAGGTTGGGGCCGTCCCTGTTTCATCGCCTCTTGCAAGCGGGCATCAATGGCCATGTCGAGGAGTCCCTTGAGGTCCGCGCCGGAGAAACTATCGGTGCGGTTGGCGAGATGGGTGAAGTCGAGTTCGTGCTGCGGCTTGCCACGCGACAGCACTCGTAGAATCTCGCATCGCGCCACCTCATCCGGCGGCGGCACGAACAACACGCGGTCGAAGCGTCCCGGTCGACGGAATGCTCCGTCGAGGCTCCACGGGGCGTTCGTAGCCGCCAGAACCAGCACCCCTTCGTTCTCGGCCTGAATCCCATCCAGCTCCGACAGGAATTGATTGATGAGGTTCCGCCCCGCACTCTTTTGCAGGTCGGATCGCTTGGCTGCCAGTGCATCGACCTCGTCAAAGAACAGTACGCACGGCGAGTTCTCGCGGGCCTGCTCGAATAGCTCGTGCAGGTTCTTTTCGCTCTGCCCGATCCACATGTCGAGCACATCGTTGATCCCCACCGAGATGAACCCGGCTGAGATTTCGCCCGCCGTGGCGCGGGCCAGGTGCGTCTTCCCACACCCCGGCGGACCGTACAGCAGAATGCCACCACCCGCCGATTTGCCATACGCCTTGTACATCTCCGCATGTTGCAGCGGGTAGATGATCTTCAGGCGGATCTCTTCCTTGAGGCCCTCCATCCCACCGACATCGCGAAAGGATATCTGCGGTCGCTCGACCGGTTCGCGAGTCGGTGTGATCCCCTCTTCGCCTTCTCGCATCCGTTGGCGACCATCGACCTCTTCCGGGTCGGAGCGATCATCGACCCCCAGACGTTTGGCGAGTTCGAGGTCCGCCAACTCGGGCGACTTCTCGATCGCTCCGCGATAATGAGCCGCCGCCAGATCGAGCCGCCCCGTGCCCGCCAACTGCTTGGCGTACTCCAGTGAGACCTCCGCCGGACATTCCCGCATCTTGAGCAGGGTCTCCAAGATCGCCAACGCAGCACTTGATTGCCCCTGCGAGGCAAACACTCTGGCCAGTCCCAACTTGAGTGCCACTGAATTCGGGTCCAGAACGAGCGCCTGGCGATACTCTGCCTGGGCGTCGTCCCAGTGCCCATGCGCGGCCAGTGATTCGGCTAGAAAACGACGCAGCGGAACATTGTCAGGCGAGACTTTCAGAGCCTCGCGAAGATGCTGGAACGGATCTGCCATGTGAATTCGTCATCGAGCATGGGAGCGGCGAACACCGGACTCACCTTGGTGACGTGACTGTATCAGAGTCAGGAAGTCTGCGGCTACTCCTGACCGCTAATGAGTATCTTTCCGACGAGCTGATTATCCGGAAAGTTTGCCAACACGTAGGTATTTCTCTGCTCGTGGACCTCGACGATCACCGATTCCGGGATCCCATAAGCTCCATGCGCATCGACCGCTTGCAGCTTGAGGGTGCGTGTTCCGACCGGAGCTTCGATCCGCAGCACTTGGATCGTCTCCGGGAGTAAACCCCAGCAACGGGTATCTGCCGCTTCGCTGAACTCCCAGGCCATCCCGGCGAGGGTCAACCCAATGTCGAGGGCGGGGTTGGTGTCCGCGTTCAGCTTTTCTTTGGCGAGATAGATGGACCCTTTCTTAATCGTGCGGCGGGCGACGGCCATGGCCAGAATCTCGTGATAGCGGGCCTTGTAATGCTCTTCGGCGAGTTCACCGACATCGACGAGTGTGGTCGTAGTCCCGACAGAGCTGCCATCGATTTGGGCCTGGACCGATTGAATGCGGTTGGGTCGGCGGACGACCTTGGCGACCTTGACTGGAGCCAGTGTCGGCGGGAGCGTTTGGCTGCCGAGGGCACTGATGATCTGGTCAGCGATGAGGAGCGCGACTTGCGTGGGGATGTCTTCGGAGACTTCCTTGATGGGGCCGCGACCGACCATGGTGAACAGGTAGATCGCGCCATGATCCGGGGCACACGCCGAGTCTCCGAGTGCGCGTTCCAGGTCCGCTTCGCCGTCGCGGAAATCGGGGACGTATGAGACCACCATCTCCCGCGCCCGCACGACTTCATTGGCATCCAGAGCTGACTCTTCGTGCAGCATCGCCCGCACATACGGGCCGAGTGCGACCTGTGGCAGCTCGGGTGTCGCGGCAAGCTCTTGGCCTTCCGGCGTATGTTCTGCGAGCTTCTTTTGACTCTTCTCTGCCAGTTCTTGCTGCTTGGCCCCGATCTGCAAGGCGTAGGCATGTGCATCGCTGCCATCGGCCATCAAGTTCGAGAGCGCGAGGAAAGTTCGCACGAGAATCTTCTCGTGGTCCTCGCCGGCGTAGGCGATCTTCGTGTCGTCCGTGAGCATGGAGGTCGCGATTTCCTTCGCCGACTTCTCCTCATATTTGTCGAAGTCATCCCGCACATGACGCAAGAGCTTCTCAGCTTCTTTCGGATGACCGGCACACAACTCGATCATCGCGCGATCGAGGTCGAACACGTCCTCGTCGGATTTGTGCTTGCCTCGCAACTCCTGCACATCCGCCCGAGCCGACTCCAGTTTGCCCGCGTAGAAGTCATTCCGCACCGAAACCACGCGGTCGACATGCGAGGCACAACCGCATAAGGCCATAACCACGACGAGGCCGATCACCCGTAACAGGCCGGGGATGACCCGCAGCTGTGGGACTTGGTTCGTGTGGGAGGTCAGGGGCTGCATGAGAATGTCGGAACCGCCATCAGTTTGCAGGCGAGCCGGTGGCCGTCAGGCCCCGGATTTCCACCGCATGACATCTTTCCGGCTTGGTCCGGGGGCTGACGCCCTCCGGCTCGCCGGATTGCATCGTTGTTAGTAGTGCTTCAGCTTGCTGAGCTTCGACTTGTGATACCCCTTGCGGATCGTGGCCGACTCCTTGTCGTAGTCCCCGGTGTTGGCATCCACCAGTTCCAGGACCAGTTGATAATCCCGCTGTGAATCGCCGTTGCTCTGCGTCGAGAGCGAGGTGATCTTGGCGAACAGTAGGTAGTTGATCGGCTGTTCCAACTGCTCCATCGCGGCGGCGAACATCCGCTGGTTGGCCGGGATGAACAGCTCGTCTGGCTTGAGGCTGCACTCTTTGAGCCCCGCGTCGACGAACCGCTTATTGACGAGCTTGAACTGATCGGACTGGGCGATGAGCGAGTCGATGTGGTCGTAGATTTGTTCGCGGCTGTCGCCGAGTTCCTCGGAGCTCTTGTTCTCG
>JANOKO010000612.1:0-7060 GCA_031419335.1 Planctomycetota bacterium | reverse complement strand
CGAAGCGACTCGTGATCGAGAAATCCGCAAACAGGGCCTGAACTCGGTGGCGGTGATTTGCGGTCGAGCCTTTGTGGATCGCCAACAGCCGATCGACATGCCAGAACTGACAAGCCGAATCATCGAGATTTCAAAGGAGTCGGAACTCCTGTTCCGGCACCAGGCGACGTTTATCCTCGGCACGCTCACTTCGAGGGAGGCCCACGAACGACTGACCGCTTTGCTGGAAGACCCCGATCAGATGACTCAAGTGAACGCCGCTGTGGGCTTCGCGAGACAGAAATCGACGCTGGGGCTGCCGGTTCTGGAGCGATTGTTTGTCAAGGCCGCCGACTGGACCCTCGACCCCGCCGCAGTCAAGAACGACGATCAGGCGACTCAACACTTCGAGCGCGTGATGCTGGTCACCAACGGCATGCTGGCCGTGCAGAATTTATCGCCGCAACTCGATGCTGCCACCCGCTCTCGGCTCTTGAACCACATCGCCCAGTGTGCTGACCGGGCACAAGACATTGCGGTCCAGAAGCAATGGGTATCCACGAAAGCCGCCCTGTCAAAGTAAGGGCTGTCAGACCCAGAACTCTGGAGGTGCTGAGCCATAGAATGCGTTGAGTTCGACGCCACGGGAAGTCATGGCGAAATCGGTCAGGATTTTTTTCGCGACGGCTTGCCTGCCTTGGTGCGCTGAGCGCTTTTGCGACGCCCATGCGTCGTGGGAGTTGTCGTGATTGTTTCCGAGGTTGACTTTCGATACACCGCCGCCATCCGCTTGACATGCGATTCGACTAAATCGCGGAGCGACTGGGGAGCCATGACCTCCGCTTGGTCTCCATATCCCAGGATCCACCAGGAAATCTCTCGAATCCCCTCGACCGTGACGTGGTAGTCCATGCTCTTATCGGGATTCCATACGACCCGCTGTGTGGCATGCCACACCACCTCTGACACATTACTGGCGACCTGAGGCTGAAAGCGAACAACGACCTCGACCTTGGGTTTTTCTCGAATCATCCGCCAGGCATTTCCAAAGTGTCTCTGGAGGGAAAAGCGTGGAGGAATCACGTACTCATCCGGGGTAAGGGTCGACTCCAAAATCCGCCCCACATGAAATGTTCGCACCTCCTTATGTAATGATGACCGCCCAATGACGTACCAGGTCCGCGACTGAAAAAAGATCTTGTACGGACTGACCAACGTCGAAATCTGAGATCCTTCACTCAGGCTGTGATACAGCAACCGAATCTTGCACCGCTGATTCATCGCCTCGAGCACTCGCTGAAAATGGGGTTGAGAATCGAGCAAGGGATGTTTCGGTTCGAGAGTGATTTCGAGATGTTCAGACATCTGTGACAGATGACTGCGGAGGGCTGATGGCAAATTGGCCAACAGTTTTCGGGCCCCTTCTCTCGCGGTTTCCTGGAAAGGGATCCCCAGTGTCGAATCCCCGAGCTTCTCGCCCAGCAGGAGCAACGAGAGTGTCTCATTGACCGTCAGGTCCGTCGGCGGCAAAAACGTTGACGGCGGCATCCAGTAACCTTGAGCAGTCTCGTCATACAGCAACTGCACACCTGAATCTTGGAGTACCTTCAAATCACGAAAGATCGTCCGCTTACTGACTCCGACAAAACTAGACAGATCGCCGGTGTGATAACGACGCCCCGATTGCAGGTACTCCAGAATCTGAAGTAAGCGACGAATCTTTCCAACGGAACTCATGACGAACAAGCATCCCACGAGACAAACACAACGATGCCAAAACGAGGAGAATCCTCGCGAAGAGCGTCCAATTTCGACGGTCTCGGGACAGATGTACAGACTGAAGCACCGTGATTCCACTTTGATTTCTACAATTCTAAGACAAGGCACCCAGACGAGCACTCACCACGGACTACCGTGATATCTCGAAACTCACTCAGTCATGGCGGTTTGGCTGGGTTGTTGTACGATGTTGCGGCAAGGCGACTCACACCTTTTCCACTCCCCCATGTTCTTCGCGACCGTTTCGACACTGAACCGCACCCTGACCCGGCATGTGGCCCGGGAGGACGAACCGCGCCAGCGCCCGCTTGACTACAAACTGATCATGCGGCTGTTTGAGTTCACAAGGCCCTATGCCTCGAAGCGGAATTGGTTGCTCGTCACGGTCGGGCTGCGGTCGTTCCAGTTGCCCGCTTTGACCTGGATGGTGGCCGCTGTGATTCGCGGGCCGGTGGCGGAGAAGAGTGTCCCCGGCGTGATCTGGGGCGCGGTTTGGTTCGCCTTACTCGCACTCTCGACACAGATCGTGATGCACTTTCGGCAGCGGCTGGCCCTCGAACTGGGCGAGGCGGTCGTCACCGACATCCGCAAGGCCGTCTTTGCCCACATCCAGCGGATGCCCATGAGGTGGTTCCACCAGACCAAGGTCGGTCGCGTCATCAGCCGCATGACTTCCGATGTCGAGGATCTGCGACTGGGGGTCCAGGATGTGCTGTTCGTCAGTCTCGTCCAAGTCGGCCAGATGTTCCTCGCGGCGACCGCCATGCTGTGGTACGACCGGGCGCTGTTTTTGATTGTCCTCGGTCTGGCCCCGATCATCTGGTTCATCAACCAGCACTTCCACAAGAAACTGAGCGTGGCCCTGCGGAACATGCGCGAGTCGTTCAGTCGGATCACCGCCACGCTGGCCGAGTCGGTGGTCGGCATCCGCGTGACGCAGGCGTTCGTGCGGCAAGACGAGAACGCTCTGATCTTTGAGGAGCTGGCCGAGGACCACTCGAAGTTCAACACCGTCGTCATGCGGACGCACGGCCAGTTCCTGCCGCTGCTCGAACTCAACAGCCAGGTGTTCATCGCCCTGTTGCTGATCGTTGGCGGGTGGCGGGCCTTTCAGCCGGGGAGTACCACCAATGTCGGCGATCTGGTCGGGTTCTTCTTCATGGCGAATCTGTTCTTCGCCCCAATCTCAATCCTCGGCAACCAGTACAACCAGGCGATGACCGCCATGGCCGGAGCGGAGCGGCTGTTCCAGTTGCTCGACACGCGGCCCGACTGGGTCGATCCGCCCGATGCGATCTCACTGCCCGATTTGAAGGGGGAGGTGGCCTTCGAGAACGTACACTTTGAGTACGAGAAGGGCCGCCCCGTCCTGATCGATTTCAACTTCGTGGTGAAGCCAGGCCAGACGATTGCCCTCGTCGGCCACACGGGCAGTGGCAAGACGACGATCATCAATCTGGTGTCGAAGTTCTACCTGGCCAACTCGGGCCGCGTGCTGATTGACGGCCACGACATTAAGACCCTGAGCGGCGACGCCCTGCATCACCGCATGGGGATCGTCTTGCAACAGAACTTCTTGTTCTTCGGCACCGTGGCGGAGAATGTCCGGTTCGCGAAACCGACCGCTACGGACGACGAGGTCCGGCAAGTCTTCGAGCAGCTCGACTGTGCCGATCTCATCGACGCCCTGCCCCAGGGCATCCACACCCCCGTCGGCGAACGCGGCGTGTCTCTGTCACTCGGCCAACGACAGCTCATCTGCTTTGCCCGCGCGATGATCGCCGATCCGAGAATCCTGATCCTCGACGAGGCCACGAGCAGCATCGACAGCCAGACCGAAGACCGCCTGCAAACGGCACTCGCGAAACTGCTCGCGGGCCGTACGAGCTTCGTCGTCGCCCACCGGCTGAGTACGATCCGCGAGGCCGACCTCGTGCTGGTCCTCGATCATGGCCGGCTAGTGGAGCAGGGGACACACCAAGAGTTACTACAACTCCACGGCACTTATGCCGGATTGCATCGACGATTTGTAGCGACTTGATCCATTGCCAGAAAATCAGCCCCGTGGACTTCGCTCGAAATGTTCGCCCTCTTCGAGTCGTCAAGGGCTCACCGGTTGAACAGGAACGCCGAGGTGTTAATCAGCGCCCAAGCCAAGTCCTGGGCGGCTGTCAGTCGAGCCTCTTTCAACTGTTGCTCGCTGAGTTGCACCGCCCGTTGCAGGCGGGCGAACTTGGGGTCGATCGGGAGCGGCTGTTTTGCCTCGTCGAGCTTCCCCTTCAGTCCGGCCAGCATCGCGTCCATGGTGCGCGGCATCTTGGCGGCGACCTGCGCGGCTTGCAGCTTCTTGAGTTCGGCATCTTCGCCTCTGAAGAAGTCGAGCAGCGTCTTCTTCTGGGCGTCGTTCCGCTGATCGGCGGGCACCTTGACGATCTCGGTGATGTTGGCTGGGATGCCGAGCAAGTGCGGCGGAGGACCCGTCGTGGCCGACCAACGGAACTTGCCCAGTGTGTGGGTCTTGTCCTGATACCGTTGGTCCATCGTGAACTGAATCACCACGGGGCCTTCGATGGCAATCGGTGTGACGCATTCGAATGTCGCGGTGTGGTGCTTGCCGAGTTCTGGGTGGATGGCCCAGCCGTTGCTGGCGCTGGGTGTCTGGCCATCGATCGCGGTGGCGACATCGTAGGTGGCCTGACTGAAGTCAGCCTTGGCCCCTTGCAGCGCGACCTTCTGCTTCTTGTCGGGCTGGCCCTTCGGCCAGACTTCGATGGTCAATTCGGTGAGGACGAAGTTCCCTCCGGCCGAGCGACCGGGGCCCATGCCGCCCAAGCGAGGATCGGCGAGAGCCTCCAACCGGAAGCCGGTGATCCCCTTGAGTTCGGTTTCGGTGACGACATCGTAGGTCACGAAGTCGGCGTTTGGTCCGCTCACGAAGATCACATTGTCGGCTTCCTTCTCGATCTTAGCGTCGTTGCTGACCTTCATCGGGCCGGGCTCCAGCGGGTTCCACAGTACGCCCGACTGCTGGAGTTCCCAGGCTGCGAGCCGGGCCGGGATCGCCGCCTCGTGATCGGCGAGCGCCTTGTCAGCGGCGGCCAGCTTAGCTTGAAACTCGGCTTCGGCGGCTTCTTCCTTGTCCTTCACGGTGGCCCAGTAAGCGTCATAGGCGGTCTGAGCTGCGGTGATTAGTCCTTGCCGAGTGGCCTCCTTGGCGGTGGTGACGGGCTCGATCTCCTTGGAATAGGCGGCGAACTCGGCGATCAAGTTCGTGTTGCCCATCGGAAGGTCCGTGAGATGCGCCAAGGCCGCTTCGACTTCCTTCGGCGTGGCCGGGCGGTTCAAGATCCGCATGAACATCTCATCGGTCAGCTTGGCATCATCTGGTTGCGAGGCGACGATCTGAGCGATTCCGTTCCCGGCTTGGGAAAGGGCCTCACCCACGGTCGGGCCGCTCATCAGCGCCATCACGGCACCGAGTTGCACCGCCGAGGAGCGTTCACATTCGCAAGCACTCTCTCGGACCGGTCGTCCGGTGGTGGCGAGGAACCCATCCGCGAGGTCGGTGCCGCTATCGGGGATGGCTGCGGCGCGGACCCCTTCGGCGAGGCCGGGGATGCGGGTCTTCGAGCCGGTGACGGCATAGAGGCTGTCAAACAACACTTCCGCTGGGAGCCGCCGCGCGAGGGCGTGCGAGTAGTTCTGCGTGTCGTCGACGTTCCACTGGTTCGTGGCCACCGAACGTTGGTAGGTCTGGCTCTTGCAGATGATCTTCGTCAACTGTTGGACATCGAAGCCCGACTCGATGAACTTCTTGGTCAGCCAATCAAGCAGTTCCGGATTCGTCGGCGGGTTCCCCGCGCGGATGTCATCCAGCGGCTCAATGATCCCAGCCCCGAGCAGGTAGCCCCAGACGCGGTTCACATAGCTCTTGGCGAAATACTGGTTATCCGGCGAGGTGATCCACTTGGCCAACTGCTCGCGGCGGCTGGCGTTCGGATCGGCTGTGTATTGAGCCGGATAGGGGAAGCTCGGCGGAGCGACAGCGGATGTCCGCAAGTGGGTCGTCTCCCCATCGGGCTTCTCAAACACATCTTCCCAGAGCGGTTTGGCCCCTTCGACGGCGGTCCCGCCGATGTCACCAGCCGCGTTCTTCGGGTCGCGTTGCAGTCCAACGCGCGAGAAGTAGGCAGTCGTCTGGTAATACTGGTCCTGAGTCCACCGCTCGAACGGATGATCGTGGCACTTGTTGCAGTTGAACCGCACCGCCAGGAACAGGTGCGTCGTGTTCTCCATCATCAGATCGGGATCGCGGAGAATCTTGTAGTAGCTGGCGGGTGGGTTCTCTTTGGTCGACCCGTTGGCGGTAATGACCTTGTAGCAGAGCTGGTCATACGGCGTGTTGGCGGCGATCTCTTTGCGAACCCATTCGCGGTAGATTTTGGCTCCCTCACCGCCGAGGAACTTGCTGTTGATCTGAAGCAGGTCGGCCCACTTGTTGGCGTGGAACTCGATGTAGGCTTCGCTGCCGACGAGTTTGTCGACGAGTTCATCGCGCTTGACCTGCATGTCACGGGCATCGGCGACAAAGGCCCGGACCTCATCAGCCGACGGTGGCAGACCAGTCAGGTCGAGCGTCACCCGGCGGACGAACTCGTAGTCATCGCACAAGCCGGACGGCAGAATCTTCATCCGCTCCAGCTTGCGGGCGACAAGCGAATCGATCTCGCTCCAAGCCGGTGGCTCCTGCCACGCGAACCCCGCGCGGTCACCCATGGCGGTCACGGTCGTCGCGGCATAGGCTCCTTCGTAACGGGCGAGGATCGGGGCCTCACCCCGTCGCAAGGTCGTGGCGACTCCGTGCGAGTTCGAGACGACGACTTCCATGTTCCCCGTTTCCAGGAACGATTCCGCCGTCACATCGCGCGTGGTGCCATCGGTGTAGGTCGCGACGACTCGCATCTGCTGCTTCGCCCCGATTTGCTGAATGATCGGGTTGACTGGTTGGACTTCGATCTTGGCCACACGCGGTGAGTCGAGATCGAGCTTGGCTCCCTCGGCAATCCACTGCCGCAGGATGCGGTACTGGATGCTGTCCTGCTTCACGACTTGCCCACCGACATGCGGCACAGCTCCGGTCGCCTTGAGCAGCATGAGACTGTCGTCCGGCGAGGCGAGGTTCACGCGCCGCGAGCCGTGGTCATCGGTGAGTGCCCGCAGGTCATAGATCGGGTCATACCCGCGCAGCGAGAGCTTGAATCCGTTCTTGCCGTCCTTCGACCCGTGGCAAGTCCCGGCGTTA
>JANOKO010000611.1:0-6554 GCA_031419335.1 Planctomycetota bacterium | reverse complement strand
GCCTGGAAAGGCCGTCTTACGGGGAGGCTATTTTCGTCCGCCTGCCTGAGCGAGGACTGCTCCGGCAGTCGTGTGCGGCTCCCAGGTTCGCCTGGTCCTTGAGGCTCCAGCACTCAAGCTGACCAAGCATGTTTTCATTACGCCAGTCAGGCACACTTTGAATCCGGCTGAGCCGCAGCACTCTCCCCCCCATCCAGCTGCGGTCTGATCGGGACAGTTTGGCAGCGTGAGTTGAAATTATCCCACACAGCGAGGATCCCTGTTGCGATTCGCTCGCTGGCGTAAGCGTTGAGGTGGACGACATCGAGTAACACCTCGTCCAGCGCATGTCCAGACAAGGCATCCGGGGTGTGGTAATACTGCACTCCGTGTGAGGACTCAGCAACTTTCTGCATCACCTTGTTATAGTGCTGGATCATCTGATTGCGTGGCGGGTCGTCGCGCACAGGAGCTGTTCCCCAGAGTACAATGCGGACCTGCGGAGACCGCGTCTGTGCGAGGGTCATGATCTGCCGCAAGTTGCTTTCGTACTCGCTCAGGGACACCACCTCGCCGACTGGGAGCCAGCGACGGATGACCGGACTTCGCAGATATCGCTTCCCCCACTTGAGCAGTCTTCGGCCACAGCTCTTCAGCCAGTGATCGGGATAGTAGCTTAGGTACAGCCCTGGCAGGCTCGTGGTCCAGGCATCCACCAATCCAAAATTGACTAGCAGCAGATCGATCGAGCGAGTCTGGTCCCGCAGTCTCGCCAGTCCCTCGCGAGTGGTACTCATCGTCAACCCGAGATTGACGAACTCACATCCCAGCCCCCGCGCACGCAGTCCAGCCACCACCAGGTCCGGCACGATTTGCCCATCAGCACCACACAGACCGCAAGTATTGCAGTCACCGAGTGCCACCAGGGTGAATGGTCTGATACTCATGTGCCATCCTGTTGCCGCGACCGTGATCCAATGCACCCACTGGTGCGTGTCTCTTGATGCTGTCAAGCCACTCCCCGTGTTGAGTTTCAGGAGCGTACGGCAATGCGGGGCTGTGGGTCCAGATCGATTTGGACCCGCATGTGTTCGTGCCCTGACGGTCATGTCCAAATGTCTGTGCCTGCGTTCGCGGCAGATGCTCCGCCTGCTATCATTTGTGGCTGTTGCTGCGTCACCTATGGCACAGTTGACACGGATTCGATGTGGAGCAGAAGCATGCGTTTGGCAATTGTTCTGGCGGTGGGATTGCTCGGCGTCTGTGGATCGCTGCTGGCAGTTGAGACGGATCTGGACTATGAGCGGGATGTCGCTCCGATTCTGAAAAAGTATTGCGCGGGTTGCCACAACCCGGATGACCATGAGGGGAAGCTCTCGGTTGAGTCGTTCGACGACCTCCAGAAGGGCGGCGAGCATGGTGCGGTCGTGTTGGCGGGAGATCCGGCGACGAGCCGGATGATCCGCTTCGTCAGCGGAACGACTGAGCCGAAGATGCCACCCCAGGATGAGCCGCAGTTGACTACTGAGCAGGTCGCCATTCTCAAGGCCTGGGTCGAGGCGGGGGCGAAAGGACCGGCGGGGAAAGAGCCGGACCGCACCAAGCTGACGGTGCCGATGATAGCTGCGAAGCCGGGGCTGGCCGATCCGATCACCGCGCTCGACTGGTCTGCCGACGGGCAGTGGATCGCCGCCGCTCGATTTGGCCGCGTCGAGTTGCGAACAGTCGATGATCCAAAGCCTTTGAAGATGACGCTGGAAGGACTGGCGGGCAAGGTCACGGCGCTGCACTTTGCAGGGCCGAGCCGACTGGTCACCGCTTCCGGTGTGCCGGGTCTCTATGGCCAAGCCATCCTGTGGGATCTCGACACCGGTATGCCGCTGCAAGAGATCCGCGCCCATCGTGATGTCCTGTACGACGCCGAACTCTCCCCGAACGGTGAACACCTCGCGACATGTAGTTATGACAAAAAGATCATCCTTTGGAACGCCCGGACCGGTGAGCAGGTTCGGACCTTCGAAGGCCATACGGGGCCGGTCTACGACATCGCCTTTAGCCCGGAAGGCAAGAACCTCGTCAGTGCCAGCGCCGACGATACCTGCAAGGTGTGGCTGGTCGCGACTGGCGAGCGCCTCGACACTCTCTTCCAACCGCTGAAGGAGGTCTACTCGGTCGCCTTCAACCCGGCGGGGGATCAGATCTCAGCTGTCGGAGCCGACAGCCGCATCCGTGTCTGGAAGTTCCTCTCGCGCGACACCGCCATCATCAACCCGCAGATCATCGCCCGCTTCGCGCATGAGGCCCCCGTCACCCAGATGCGATACAGCCCCGATGGCCGCTACCTCATCACCTGTGCCGAGGACCGCACGGTGAAGCTGTGGGATGCCAAGACGATGTCGGAGATCAAGGAGTACGGGCAGCAGAGCGACGTGGTCCAGGCGTTGGCCTTTGCCCCGGACGGGGCGAAGTTCGCAGTCGGGCGAGTCGATGGGACGATCGAGATTCTGGCGACCGTTCCCGTGCCGACTCCTGCCGGGCAAGAGGCGATCATCGCTGCCGTTCCGATGGCCGCATCGACAGCCCCGATGATGGAGATCGCCGAAGTCGAGCCGAACAACACCTCGGCGGAGGCGACCGCGATCACGATCCCGGCCACCTTGAAGGGGGCGATCCAAGGGAAGCCCAACGGCCAACCCGACAGCGACCTCTATAAGTTTACCGCCAAGGCCAGGCAGGAGTGGGTGATCGAGGTCAACGCCGCTCGCTCGAAGTCGCCGCTCGATTCGATCATTGATGTCCTCGACACCAACGGACAGCCGGTCGAGCGCGTCGTGCTGCAAGCGGTTCGTGATTCATACTTCACTTTCCGAGGCAAGAACGGCGACGAGGTCGGCGATTTCCGCGTCTTCAATTGGGAAGAGATGGAACTCAACGAGTACCTGTACTCCAACGGCGAGGTGGTGAAGTTGTGGCTGGCTCCGCGCGGACCGGACTCGGGGTTCACCGCTTATCCTGGCGAGGGTTTACGGTATGGGTACTTCGACACGACGCCGGTGGCGCACGCCCTCGGCGAGCCGTGTTACATCGTCGAGCCGCACGCCCTCGGGACCGAGATCGTTCCCAATGGGTTGCCGGTGTTTCGGCTCAACTACCAGAACGATGACAGCGCCAATCGCGATCTGGGAGCCGATTCGAAGCTGACGTTCACCGCTCCGCAGGACGGCGAGTACCTCGTGCGGATTCGCGATGTGCGGGGCTACGAGAGCGACAAGCACACGTATCAACTCGTCATCCGCCCCCGCCGACCCGACTTCGCGGTCACGCTTCAAACGAAAGATCCGACCGTCAATGTCGGCAGTGCGAAAGAGTTCCGGCTGACCGTCAGTCGCCAGGACGACTACGCCGGTCCGATCCAGATCGACATCACGGGATTGCCTCCGGGGTACACCGCCACCTCGCCGCTGACCATCCAAGCGGGCCAGAACGACACCTTTGGGGTACTCGCCGCAACTGCCGATGCCCCGGTCCTCACGCCGGAGAATGCGAAGGCTTCCAAGCTGACGGCCACCGCTACGATCAGTGGCCAGGAGGTCACGCATGATGTCAATAACTTCGGCGAGATCAAGCGGGCCGACGCTGCCAAGGTGACTCTTAAGATCGTCGCCGCTGAGACGGGAGCCCAGCTACTCGTCCCGGCGGATGGCAGCCCCGCCCAAGTCGATATCGAGCCGGGCCAGACGATCATGCTCAAGGTCATCGTTGACCGGAAGGGCCACGAAGGCAACGTCCCGTTCGGCAACGAAGGGTCAGGCCGCAACCTGCCGCACGGGCTGATCGTGGACAACATCGGTCTCAATGGGTTGCTGATTCTGGAGAAGCAGACCGAGCGCAACTTCTTCATCTCGGCTGCGAAGTGGGTGCCGGATCAGGAGCGGCTGTTCCACCTCAAGACTGATGTCGAGGGCGGTCAAGCAGCAGCCCCGGTGCGGATTCGGGTTCGCCGAAACGGAGCAGTGGCTGGTCAATAAGGCGAGCGGTCGGAGATATGTTCCCCGTAAGACGGCCTTTCCAGGCCGTCTCATTGCTGCGGTAACCGAGGACGGCCTGGAAAGGCCGTCCTACCCTGTAGAATTTCTGTGTCCGCTCGCCTCAGCAAAGCCCAGTGGTTGCAACCACTGGGCTTTTTCATTGAAAACTTCACGCGACAATCTACTTCACCACTCGTAACTGAGCCGGGCTATTGATCTCGACTTGTGGCAGGTCTTTGTAGAGGCTGACTTGTCCCTCGACGATGAGCGTCTGGCCGGTGTAGAGGGCTTCGATCTCTTTAGCGGGAAGATTCCATTTCCGGAAGCTGCGGTCGTAGATCACCGCCTTGGTGCAGGACTTAAAGTCCTCGCCCAGGTTGAGAATCACAGGGTGGCCCCCCTTCGGGATGTAGACCGAGTGGACCCGGCCGAGGACGGTCACGTCTTGGCCGTCACTGGCGATCAGCTTGGCCGTATCCGCTGCCGGGACGGCCATGAGCTTCTGGGCATCGGCAGCGGAGATCGTCGCTGGGACCAAGATGTCCGCAACTGCCGAAGCCGACTGGCCCGAGGTCTTGTTCTCGGATTCGAATTTGTCGTCCAGTGCGGGAGTAATGTCTCCACAGAGGAGTGTCAGGCAGAGCAAGGCAGTCTTCATGGGAGGCTCCGGAGGAGGCGGATGGCCAGAGGGATGATCGAGGGAAGCGTGAAGAGGCGCTAGTGCCCCGTCAAGGCTAAGACTTGTTGTTGGGGGATGCCGATTCGGGAGGGCGAAACTCCTGCTGAGCCGCGACCCAGGGACGACGTTTCTGGCACGCGCAGCTCGGCAGAAGCCTCGCCCTCCCGGCGGAGGTAAGCCATCCGCCGCCTACTGATCGACCGGCTTGGGCTCGGCCTTCGGGGCCTCGTTCAGCACCGGCGGCGGTGTCGGCTTGTGGCGTTCGCCCGTGATGGTGAACACATCACCTCGCAGCGGAGCGACGGCGTGCAGACCCATCTGTCGGGCACAATCGGCCATTCCCTGCGCGCTGTCGGGCTCGCCGTGAACCACGAACACTTGGCCGACTTGTTCAAACTTGTGGAGCCAATTCAGGATCTGCTCCCCGCGAGCATGAGAGCTGAACCCCGACTGCTGGGAGACCTCACATGCGACATGCACGGGCCGCATCTCACGCGTTCCCCCCTTCGGTCCGGGCTCTTCCCAAGGCACCTCGACATCGCGTTTGCCATCCAGCAACTGCTTCCCCAGACTCCCGGGAGCCTGGTATCCGACAATGAAAACGGCATTCTTCGGGTCATTCGCCATCAGGAATAAATGCTTGGGGGCACTGGCGTGGTCGAGCATGCCGCTGGTCGAGATGTAGACAGCTGGGCCATCCTCGTGCGATTTCAGGGATTGATCGGCCCGGACCTCGCGGTACTTGCCGTGGTAAAACAGCGTGCCCTTATTCTTCTGCAGAGTGTTCACCGCCTCCGCATCGAAGTAGCGATCGTACTTGTCATAGGTGGCAGAGATCGTGTGTGCGGACCCCGAGTCGGAATAGATCGGGAGATTACGGTCGAGGATTCCCTGCTTGACCATCTCGTGGAGCGTATAGACCAGACACTGTGTCTTGTGCATCGCGAACGTCGGGATCAGGACACTGCCGCTGCGCTGGATGACCTCGCGGATTCGCTGACCGAACCCCTCATAAGAAATGTCTTCGTGGGGCACAGGGCCGTAGGTCGACTCGAACAGCACAGCGTCGGCTCCAAAGTGCTGCGTCGGCTGGCACAGGATCGGCGTATGCGTCGGCCCCATGTCTCCGCTGAACAAGAGCTTCATGCCATCGATCCAGACCTCGACCATCGCGGAGCCGAGGATGTGACCAGCATCGGTATACCGAAACGTCATCCCGTCCTTTTCGATCTTCTCGTTGTACGGCACGGTCTCCACCAGCCCCAGCAGCCCCTTCACATCCTTGGCGGTGAAGAGCGGTCCCGCCTCGTCGTCTTTTCCCAGTGTCGCCGACAGATCGAGCATGGTCTTCGACAGATCCCGCGTCGCATCGGTGCAGTAGACCGGGCCGCGAAAGCCCTTGGCGTAGAGGAACGGCAAACGTCCGTTGTGGTCCGTATGGGCGTGAGTCAGAAACAGGGCCTTGACCTGCCGAGGGTCGAAGGGGAGTTCGCGATTCTCCTTGTCCGAGTCGCCGATATCCCCCATGAACAGCCCGCAATCGACGAGGTACAACCCCTTTGAACACTCCAGCAGATGACACGAACCGGAGACCTGCTGAGTGGATCCGTAGAACCGAATCTTCGGTCCGCTGCCAGCCACTGTGGCATAGAGCGGATTCACTCCGACCAGTGCGGCCAGGGCACTGGCCGTAGCGGACCGAGTCAGAAACTGGCGTCGTGTCGTCATCGAGGAACCCTTCAGCAGGCATTCGCACGCGGGAATCCACGGTGCGAAGAACACCCAATGGAGAATACACTACCACACGCTGTACGGTCTCACGACTTCACACTGTATGGCTACACCGATTCTTGATGATGTTGTCGGAA
>JANOKO010000610.1:0-1108 GCA_031419335.1 Planctomycetota bacterium | reverse complement strand
GTAGGATGGGCCCACTGGCCCGTTCCCGCACGATGGCCTGCCTTCGAAAACCGCCCCGATGGGCCGCCGAATGCCGTTCAGCCGTCGAGACGCCCTCTTCGAGACGGAAAGGCAAATGTGCCCGCCCCACGCAATGCGAGTCGCGGAGCGACATCGCCGACAATGCAGCAAACCCGTTGCGTGATCCGGCCCATCGCCCTAGAATCGGGCCAGTTGTAAACTTCCGATGACGCGCCACGGAGGGCGTCGTCTTCTCCGGCGGGGCATTTGGCCGCATGAAACGGATTGCCGTTCTGGGTTCGACCGGTTCGATCGGCACGAGTTGTCTGGATGTGCTCAAGGCACAATCGGCAGCCATGCGCCCCGTCGCGCTGACGACGCACCGCCGCTGGCAAGACCTGGCCGCTCAGTGCCAGCAGTATAAGCCCGATGTCGCCGTCATTGCTGACTCGACGATCCAGTCACAGGTCGACCGCACAGCCTTTCCCCCGAAGACGGAACTTCGCTTCGGTAATGATGCCGTGGCCGATGTGGCCCGCCACTCCGAAGTTGACGTGGTGGTGTCGGGCATCGTGGGAGCCGCTGGACTGAAGGGCACGTGGGCCGCTGTTGAGGCGGGTAAGGTGGTCGCCTTTGCGAATAAGGAAACGCTGGTCGTGGCCGGTCCGCTGATGATGGAGTTCGCCCGCCAGACCGGGGCCACACTGCTCCCCGTCGACAGCGAACATAGCGCCGTCTTCCAAGCCTTGGCCAGCGGCAAGAAGAGTGAGGTCAAGCGGATCATACTCACTGCCAGCGGGGGCCCCTTCCGCGAGTGGACCGCCGATCAGATCGCGAACGTGACCACCGCCCAAGCTCTCGCCCATCCCACTTGGAACATGGGGCCGAAGATCACCATCGACTCGGCCACGATGATGAACAAATCGCTGGAGATCATTGAGGCCCGCTGGCTGTTCGATCTCCCCGTCGAGCAGATCGATGTGGTCATTCACCCGCAGTCGGTCGTTCACTCGATGGTCGAATTCGTTGACGGATCAGTGATCGCCCAGCTCTCTCCGCCAGACATGCGTCTGCCGATTCAGTATGCTCTCACTTGGCCCGAGCGGAC
>JANOKO010000609.1:0-3894 GCA_031419335.1 Planctomycetota bacterium | reverse complement strand
CCGAAGAGTCCACCAACCGGAACGGCAATGGCTACGGCATGAATGGGTACGGCGGTGGCACACTGGCCAATGGCGGCAACGGTGGCGGCAACGGATTCGGCAACATCAGCAATGGCAACAACGGCCTGGGCGGAGGAGGAGATCTCTTCAGCCAGTTCATTGTGAACGAACTGTCCGTGCCGGGTGAGTATCAAGTCAGCGTCCGCGTTCGCTTTGCGGAACTCAACCGGACTCAACTGCGACGTATGGGAGTTGACTGGACCACCATCTTCAATGATGCCCAGCACGTCATCTCCAGTTCGATGGGAGCTGTGCCGGTGCTGTCCGGCGTCTTCTCGAATGGTGAGATCACGGTTCTGCTCGACGCTCTGGCTCAGAACGGTTCGTCCCGAGTGATTACCGATCAGAACATTGTGACGCTCAGTGGTCGCCCCGCGGCCTTCCTCTCGGGGGGGGAGTTCGCAGTCCCGACCACGGTCGGTATCGGTGGGGCGGCTGCGGCCACGACGACCTTCCGCGGTTACGGAACCTCAGTCATCGTGGTCCCGACGGTGATTGACAGCGACCTGTTCCGCCTCCAGATTGTGCCCGAGATTTCCAAGATTGATGCGGGCACCACAGTCGGTGGTATCCCCGGACTCAGCGTCAGCCGGGTGCAGACGCAGGTTGAACTCCGTGAAGGCCAGACGATCGTTCTGGGTGGTTTGATCGGTCGCAAAGAGAGTGCTTCGAATACTCGCATCCCGTTGCTGGGAGAAATCCCCGTGCTGGGTGAGTTCCTGTTCCACACGAAGCGGGCCACCGAAGACGAAAACGAACTCATCATGATCGCCACTCCCGAAATCGTGCGGGCGATGGATGCCGAACAAGTGCCGCCTCTGCCGGGACACTATGTCACCCACCCGGATGACATCGACTTTTACAAGTTGAACCGCATCGAAGGTAACCCGGATCTCGGCCACTACCAGTTGTTGCCGTTCGGCAATGGCCAAGGACCGGCCCACGATGTCGGGCACAACTTCTACAACCCCGGTGCCGACGGACAAATCTCGCCGCAGGCCACAGGACAGCACGGCATGCAGATGTACAGCCAGCCGAACACACCCATGTACCCAGCGGGCAACCACTACAGCCCTCAGCCGGTTCCACAAGTCTATCCCAATGGTCAGCCGATCTCGCAGACCTCGGGACAGATGCAGCACCGCTTGCCCAATCGGACCAGCACAGCTCGCCGCTAATCGGCTGGCGTGAAAGTCTCCTCTCACTTCTCGAGTGACTTCCCTGGAGAATGTCATTCAGGGATGACGCTGCTCTGACTGCGTTGTCCGAATCCCAGCCTGAAAGGGCCGTCGATGAACACGACTTGGAAGAAACTACTGAGCCGCTTGATCGCTGTCACTCCGATGATCGCGATGGGCTGCTCACACTGCGGATGGTGTGCCCCCGGGTGCGGCCCGAGCGGAAACACTTGCGAGACCGCCTGTGAACCAGCCTGCGATCCTTGTGGCGGCTGTGGGGAAATGACGATGTGCGGGCACATTGAGTCGAAGATGTTCGGCTGGATGTGTCGCCGTTCGAACTCGATTCCGGACACGTTGCCTCTGGGGCATACGGTCCGGTCGCACTACCAAACGATGGAGACGAACGCCGAAGCGGTTGACTTCATTCTGAATCTGAACGACTTCGTGGGCAGCACGGCCACACTCACTCCGGATGGCAAGGATAAAATCCTGGAGATTGCCGCTCGCATGAGGAGCCAGCCGTTTCCCGTGGTCGTCGAACGCAGCATGAACAACTCGGACCCCGAACTGGACATGTTACGCCGCAACCTGGTCGCCCAGATTTTGTCGGACCTCGGCAACCCAGACGCTCCCCAGCGCACCGTTGTCGCGACCCCCTACGGTCCCGGCTACAACTCCCAAGAGGCCGAGACGATGTATATGCGTCACACGCTCAATGGGGTCGGCAACGGCAACGGCGGGATGGGTGGCGGGTTTGGCGGCGGATTCGGCGGTGGAGGCGGCGGAGGCGGAGGGAACTTCTAGTCAAACGCGCAGGTTCCCAGTCTGTCTCACGATTTGTCACACGCACTCCGATGGGGATCACCCACCGGAGTGTTTTTCATGACAGGCTGCGAGTGAGATCAGTCCCTTCGTTCTGCCCTGGGTACGGGATCATGGCCAATGATTGTGAGTACGAAACACCCTGCGCGGCACAGCCCAACCGCAGGGGAGCCATCAGCCGTCATCCAGAAACTATTCAGCGTCGAGACGACCTCTGCACCCAGCAGGGGTTCCAGGCCACCGAAAATATGCGCTGCGGGCGCACATTTATGACGTGAGTCGTACAGATTCTGATTCTAAAGCTGCGCAAAGTCGGTAGATGAGCTTTCTGAACTCCGTGCCTTCGGGGTGAATCCCTGTCGACTCTTGTGACGCAGACTCTCGCAGTCGAGGTATTGGGTGTCTGGCTGACGCAGGCCCGAGAGGTGCTGTACACTGAAGCACGTCTGCCGGGCCTGTTGCGGGTCTGGACCGCTGGGCACGACCTCAGAGTCTCAAGGGGCTCGCGTGGCCCTCTGAATCTGAACCTCTGAATCTGAAACAGAGACCCTGTACACAGACCGATCGTACTCAGGCTGCGGCTATGAATCCCTGTCCCAGGAGTCCCATGTCACGACGAATCAAACTGGAAGCCATGCTGGCCGATGATCCCCAGGATCCCTTGTTGCGGTATATGTTGGCGATGGAACTGGACCGGGAGGGGGATCACGACCGCAGTTTGTCGTACCTTGGCGGCCTGATGGACGATGCCACACCATACGTGCCAGCGTTTCTGATGGCAGGCCAGCAGTTGACCCGGCTTGACCGCCCCAATGAGGCACGTACGACGTTCATCAAGGGGATCGAAGCGGCCCAGCAACAAGGGGACACTCATGCGTTTGAGGAACTCCAGCGGTTTCTGAGCGAACTGGATTGAGCGCGCGAGCTTGCCGAGGCTGATGTCCATTTCCCTTGGCTTTGCGGTCTTGCCCAGTCCCGATCATTGCAGTTCGGGAGTTTTTGCCGATTCTGGTTCGTCTTCCGCACCTCACTTTTCGATTCATCCGAATCCCCATGTGGCGGCATATGTTCCAGACTTGACGTACTTTTCGGCTCTGCCATAATCCTCGGCCTAGCCAATTGCGGGTGTAGCTCAGTTGGCAGAGCACCACGTTGCCATCGTGGATGTCGAGGGTTCAAGTCCCTTCACCCGCTTTCGGTGGTCGCATTTCGGTGCGCACCACATCTCAACGGAAGTGACACTCCCGGCCGTGATCGTATCGAGGCGGTCATTGGTCGGTTCCCATTTAGGGGCTGGCGTCATTTCCCAGCTGATCTGTCTGAACTGGAGCGGTACACGTGGCGGAACAACAGGTGCTGGATGAACCGCAGGCGGAAGCTGAAGCGGTCGTGACCAAGCCTCGCTTGGAGCTGAAGACCGAGATCAAGGATGTCGGGCCGTGTAAGAAGCACGTTCGCGTGATTGTGGCCAAAGATGCCATCGCGGGCGTGATGGCGACAGCCGTCGATGAATACGCCAGCAAAGCCGAGATTCCCGGATTCCGAACTGGCAAAGTCCCCGCTTCGCTTGTCAAGAAACGGTTCAAGAAAGAAATCGCCGATCAAGTCAAGCAGCGCGTGCTGATGGTCAGCTTGGAGCAGATCTCGGAAGAGTCCCAGATTGATCCCATCAACCAACCCAACCTCGACATGGATACCGTCGAGATTCCCGAGGACGCTGACTTTGAATATGAATTCGAAGTTGAAGTCCGTCCGACGTTCGAAATGCCTGCTTACAAGGGCCTGAGGATCAATCGTCCGGTCCGCGAAGTCTCCGAACAAGACATCGACG
>JANOKO010000608.1:0-13238 GCA_031419335.1 Planctomycetota bacterium | reverse complement strand
AGGGCCAGCATGTCCCACACCGTCCGCAAATACTTCGGACTCAGCCCCCGCGCCTCCGCTACCGCTTCAATCGTCTTGCCCCCCGACTCCAGAGCCTCGCGCTCCTCAATCGTCGCGAGCAAGTACCGCTCAACCGGCAGTCGCCCCCCGCGATTGGTGTCGAACTGAATCCCTTGCAGATTGACTGCCGACCCGCCGCCATCCCCGCTGTAGCGACCGTACAACCCGCGAATCTTGGCGAGCGATTCGTTGGTCCAATCTCGCCGGGTGTTGTACAGCGAGAATCGCACCCCGTCCGGCAATAACACCGCGTGCGAGGCGACCTCCTTGGCGGCGTCGAGGTACTTCGTGAGCAGCGCCGGAGACATCACCAGCGAGTTCCCCACATTCGTGAACCCCTCCCCCGAGGCACTGTCCACCGGGAACTCTTTGGCCGGATCGAGCGTCGCGATGCCGGTCAAATCCCGCAACGTATACGTGTATTCCGCATTACTCAGCCGACGGAGTACCACCGGACCTGGATCGCCCGCATGTGCAGCGGCCTCGATGGTGAGATGCCGCTTGACCCATGTTTGCATCGTGGCCCGCTCGGGTCCGGTCGGCTGTTTGGAGTCGGGCGGGGGCATCTGCTCACTGCTGAGCATCTCGCCGATCTTCTGCCAGACCTTGGTGTGTTTACGAACTTGGGTGAGGTCGGTGAACGCCGCCAGGTCGATGTCGGCTTCAAGCGTGTCGCCGGAGTGACACTCGTAGCAGTACGACTTGAGCAGCGGCTGGACCTCAGCCTTGTACGAAGTGTTGAGCTGAGCAGAGTCGTCGGCCCGAGCGATCGACACGAACACGAGCAGGCACGCCCCCAGTAGGATGGGCAATCCTGACCGACCCCGAGCGGAGGAACGACTCGCGATCCTGGAAGAGACCCGATCCGGAACGTCCCTTCTCTGTGGAGAAGGATTCACCACGGAGACACGGAGGCACGAAGAAGAAAGGGGATTCAAGGCGGCATTGCCTTGTCGCTGAATCGTAGTGATCATGTCTGGCATCTTGATCCCCTGCTTTGGGTTTCGGAAGGTCGCATTACGCTCGACGTAACTGTCTGATTCTGGCTACATCATTGAAAATGAAAAGGAACCAGAACAAACAACCAAGTTCTTAACCGTCGAGTGGCCCATTCTGGGGCTGGTTCTGGGGAGGGGATCAGATGGGTGAAGTCCACGAGCAACCGCTCTGCGTGTTTCTCCCGGCAATCAACCAGTCCTGAGCGGTTGAAGATGAGTCGATCATTCTGATCGCGTCCACTCCACTAATTCGAACTCCGCCAGACCGGTTCAACATCCGGGAGACAATCAGGAGTTGGACTGTCCGTCAAACCAACAGCACCTCAGTCTTGGGTGAAACGCCAATTGCGAAGAAGCGGGGGGATGGCCTGCGAGATCAGACGATTCAGTCATTCCGATCGTGTTCGTAAGACAGGCCTTGTCTCCGTGGATGTCGCCAGATCTTTCGGCTGTGAATCGAATGCTTCTATCAGCTTCATCCGCCGCAGGTAGGACAGGTACACTTCAAACAATCGGGTGTCCGGTTGTGGGCAGGTGATGTTTGAATTCACAAGACCGGCCTGGGTCCGTTGCGTGTCGTAGCGCGGATGGACAGCCTGGGCGTCGTCCTCTGCAAACGCTCGCGGGCCCAGAATATCCGTCAGAATCCGCATGTCGTCTGATCCCATTTGCTGCCCCCACTCCAGCAGACGATCGCGCCAGTGGTGATAGGGCACAATCTCGACCCCGAGACCGGACTGCAGCATCCACTCCGTCAGTTCGCGGGTTTGCATGGGGATGGGGTTGGTCAGATGGAAATCACGTCCCTCGGACTCCGGTTGCAGAGAGAGTTCCAGGAGGGCTTTGGCCACATAGTCGACGGGGGTCACGTCGAACTCCGCGTCACGCAAGGGGGCAGCTCCCAATCGCAGACAAATCAAGACGATCGTGTGCAGCAGATCGCCGGTCTTCGATCCTCCGTTGACGCTGTGTCCGGTGATATTGCCGGGCCGATACATCGTGACTGGGATGCCACGCTCTCGGGCCGTCTTTACGAGTATCTCTCCCACCCACTTGGTCTGGCCATACCCATACAGCAGTTGTTCGAACGGCGGAAGCGGATCGTCTTCGGTGACGAGCTGGCCTCGATTGTCTTCGGTGATGTGGGCGGCATAGGTCGAGGTCAGATGCACGGGCTTCGTGCGGGTATGCGCCGCGAGTCGGAGGATTTCGATGACGCCCCCGACATTCGTCGCTCGCAGCGATTCATAAGGCAGGGCCAGATTGACATCCGCTCCGAGGTGGTAAATCACATCGATCTCAGCGGCCAGCTTCTGGTAGGCCTCGGGGGTCAGGCCGAAGAAGGGCTGGGAAAAGTCACCGGGGACGACCCGAATCCGCTCGACCGCATTAAACGGTGTCAATGAGTATCGAGTCAGGTTTTTCATCACCCGACGCTTGGCTGAGACTTCATCGGACGCCCGCACGAGACACACGATCTCTGCCGAGGTGCGGTTCAGCAATTCGTCCAGCAGGAATGCCCCCAGAAATCCGGTGGCTCCCGTCAACAAGATCCGCTGGGCCGCCTTGGGATCGGTTACGAGTGCCACTCCACTCGGAGCAATCGCGGGGTCCAGAATCAGATCGGACGCCACACTGTCCGGGACGCCGGGCCCAGCGCGACGCACACGCGGCAGGCTGCGGCGTAAGCCATTCGGGTGTCCATTGGTGTGAGGGTGAGTCGATGCAGCAGAGTCGGTCCCGAGTTCGATCGTATCCGCAGACCGGGTGACCATCTGTTGCAGCGTGTCGCTGAACAGGGTATTCAGATTCTGTACTATGTTGAGATTCAGAACGGATTCATCAAACCGCCATTCGCCGATGAGGCGGCCGCGACCTTCGCCGATGCGCAGCGAGAGATCGGAACCGGCCTGTCGCGGCTGATGTTCGCGCATGACGCTTAGTGATGGCGGCGAGAATGACTCCATCGAGATGTCACCGAGGCGAACCGTCGGGGTCGCCGATTCAAGCTGGAAAAGTGTCAACCCCAGTTCGTCAATGGCCGGAAACTGCATGGCCGAAAACGTCGCCGACAATCCCGGCGTGTGGCAATCGCTCAGTGGCCAATCCAGGACGCGGGAGAGTCGCGAGGCTGGAAAATGCTGATGGCGCTTCGCAGCCGCCAAGCGGGCGTTCGACGAGGTCAGGAAACCGAGGAGCGTCGTTCCCGGTTCTACCGTACTCCGCAGAGGCAGGCAGTTCGAGAATCGCCCCACAATGCGATGCGTCTCGGCGTACTCTCGACCATCGAACTCGTAGCCGACCAGCAGGTCCGCTTGGTGGCAGAGTCGGTGGAGAGTCAGTTCATACGCTGCGAACAGGAGGTCCGGGACGGCCACGCCCTGTTCGGCAGCAAACGCCATCAACGGGAGAGACACATGGCTGGGCAGTGCGAAACCCGAGACTCCCCCTCGTCCGGACGGCGCGGGATGTACTCCATCGACAGGCGGCCAGTGCAGCCCGACGGGTGCGTTCTCCAATTGGCTTGCCCAGTCGTCTTCCAAGCGAGCCGACGCTGCGGATGCCAGGAGAGCGTGCTGCCATTCGGCGAAATCCTGGAACGAATACTCCGGCGCAGGTCCGAGTGCCTGCGGGTCTGCACTCCCAGCGGAGTAAATCTGCATCAGATCCTGAAGCAGGACGGTGACGGACCAGGCATCCGCCACAAGGGGATGCACGCACAACAACAGGACATCACTCCCGTCCGCAGTCCGATACAACTGCACCCGAGTGAGTGGCTCGTGTTCGATGTCGAAGACGCGTTGCCACTCGTCGGTGACTTGGGCGTGGAGCTGTTCCGGCGACAGGTGTCCGGCGCTCTGCACCTCCCAGGCAATGCCCAGAGGCTTCTGAATCACGAGCTCGGGCGTGTCGCTCGTGAGACAAATCCTTGCGTTGATCAGCGGATGCCGCGAGGCCAGAACCCCCAGAGCCAGATGCATGCGTGGGGCCTCAATCCCCGGACGCAGACGTACGACACACGACGAGTTGGCTGGTCTTTCATTCCCGCGTACCAGCCACGACCGTTGCAATTCGGTGAGCGGATAACGGGTGCGACGAACCGCCGCATGCGTCAATTGCGTGGAGGCAGTGGTCGCCCCCGGACTGGCTTCATCCGAGCTGGAGGTGTGACCACTGTTCGCCAGCACCAAGCCGAGCAGCGTAGTCGCCAGTTGCTTGACGTTGGGACCAGACAGGACGCTACCCATCGGGACGCTGAGGTGCAGTTCGCATTCCAGGCGGTTCATCAAGTCGACCGCCATCAGCGAATCGAGCCCCAGATGCGTCATGGGAGTCGTGCGGTCGACCTGCGCCGCCTCGATGCCGAAGACGCGGGCCACCTGTTCCGCCAGGAAGTCTTCAATGATCGCAGCCTGCTCCTCGGACGCTGCGAGGCGGACCCGCGACGCGACCGACCCGCCGGAGCGGCTGCCGGTTTTGGCACGGAAGAGCGGTTGATAGATCGGGCACGATTTGAGAGCTGGGCTGAACTTGGCCAGTTGATCCCAGTCCGCCTTGGCCACGCAGACCTGCGCACAGGTTCGCTGCATCAAGTCGCGCAGAGCGCGCACAGCCTCCGGAACGTACAGCGATCGGAACCCGACCTTGTCGAGGTACTCCTTGGCCTTGAGATTGTGTTCGAGGTAGCCCGATCCGCCAATCGCTCCCCAATTGACGGTGAGTGCGGGCAGGCCACGAGACTGCCGGTACGCCGCCAGTGCATCCAGAAAACAATTGGCCGCGCTGTAGTTCGACTGCTTCGTGGTGCCGATCAGTCCCGACACCGAGGAGAAGCTGATGAAGTGATCCAGAGGCAGACCCGCAGTCGCGACATGCAGGTTCCACCCACCAAGCATTTTGGGATTCAGGACGCTGTTGAACCGAGTGTTGTTGAGTTCATGGATGAACGTGTCATCCAGCACCATGGCCGCATGCACGACTCCCCGCAGTGGAGGAAGTTCCTTCGTCACGCGCTCGATGGCCCGGCGCACATCCTCCGGATCGGTGACATCGGCTCGCAGGTCCATAACCGTGACGCCGGTCGCTCTCAGCTCAGCGAGTTCAGCGGCAATCTCGGCACGCGGACCACTGCGACTCATCAGGGCCAGATGCCGAGCCCCTTCGGAGACCATCCATTTCGCGATGTCCCATCCGAAGCCGCCCGCACCGCCGGTGATGAGATACGTCGCGTCCGACTTCAGCAGCCGCCCCGGTTCGTTGCAGGGAGCCACTGGAATGTTCGGAGCGGTGAACGACAGCACGTTCTTGCCGACGTGCTTGCCCTGGGCCATGTACCGAAAGGCGTCGACCACCTCGGTGATCGGGAACACCGTACTCGGCAGCGGGCGGTAGTCACCAGCTGCGAAACGCTCTGCCAGCTCCTCGAACATTGACGCCACATATCGCGGCTTCGAGGACAGATGCTGGGCCAGATCGATCACGAAGTACGAGATGTTGTCCTTGAGGGCATTCAGCCGGACGCGCGTCTTCCCGTAGACATCGATCTTACCGATCTCCAGGAACCGCCCAAACGGAGCGAGTACCGACAGGCTCTTGGGAATGAACTCCCGCGCCAGGGAGTTGAGCACGGCGTCGACGCCGCGCCCCTGCGTGATGGCCATAATCTCATCGGCGAACTCCAGCGTGCGGGAGTTCAGCACATGCGGCACGCCCATGTCCTTCAGCAACTGGCGCTTCTCGACCGACCCCGCCGTGGCAAAAATCTCCAGTCCCAGACGCTGGGCCACTTGGATCGCGGCCTGCCCGACGCCGCCGGTTCCGGCATGGATCAGGATGCTCTCGCCCTTTTGCATGCGAGCCAGTTCGTTGATCGCATAGTGCGCGGTCAGGAAGGCCGTGGGCAGTGTGGCTGCGTCGTTGAACGAGATCTCCTCTGGCAGCCGGAAGATCTTCTGTCGATGCACCGTCACATAGGTGCGGAAGCAGTACGGAGCCAGACCGGTGACCCGATCGCCCGGTGCCAGATCCTTCACGTTCCGGCCCACTCGCTCCACGACTCCGGAAAAGTCGTCGCCAAACCACAGCAAGTCGATCGGGTTGCCGGGGTACATCCCCATGGCCTTCATCAGGTCGCGGAAGTTGATGCCGCCCGCCAGTACGCGGACTTCGATTTCATCATCGTCTGGTTCTCGACGGTACGTCTCGTTGAGCGACAGGCTCGTCAGGATCCCGGGCTTGTTCGTCTGGAGTCGCCAGGGAATCACCTGCCCATCAGGTTGGACCGCATTCCGAGAACGCAGCGTCAGCTCGTCGGCCTGGACCGGTCGAAGGCGATTCACCAGCCGCCGATGGTTTCGGAACGCCACCTCGCGCTCGTCACTGTCACCGGAGACTTCACTCAGCAACGCGTCGACTTCGGTGATGTCAATCGACGCACTCAGATCGATGTGAGTCCACCGGAACTGTGGCAACTCATTGTTGGCCACTCGCAGAAAACCTACCACGGGGGAGGAGGGCAAACCCGCTGTCGAATCGTCTTCTTCAACGGTCTGAGCGCTGCGTGTCACACAGTAGACGCGCGCCGCAGCGGCCCGTTCGGTCGTGCGCAGCACCTGCGCGAGGTGCAGCACACTCAGCACTCCCGTGGGCTGGGCTGCAAGCAGAGACTTCACGTCGAGTTGGTCCGAGGCCGCGTGGTCGAGGCTCCAGCAGTGGATCACGGACTTCAAGCTCGCACCATCAGGAAGTCCCACCTCCAGCGCTCGCCGCAGTCCGTCGGCGGAGTCGGGCGGGATGATGAACTCGGAGGCACTGAGTTGGCAGTACGCCGATCCGGGACGAATCCGGATCGTAGCCTCTCCGCGAGCGGTCAGTCGGTCGATCAACGAGTCGGCAACGCCTTGGTCATCGGCGAAGACCAAGCTGAGGTCGTTCGAAGTGCTGTTCGGCTCCGTGGCGGACGGGGCCTTTGACAGCGGAGACTCTTCCCAGCGGCACTGATACAGGCCATTCTCGACATCGTCCGAGCTGCGCTTGCGTTCAATCTGTGCCGCACGGAATCCGAGGACATCGGCCACGCGCTGACCGGATTTGTCGTACACGAAGATGTCGCACAGGATGCTGCTGTCATCGCGCCGCCGCAGCAGGGCGTGTGCCCACAGTTCGCTCGGCATGGATGGCCGGTACAACTGTACGCGGCGGATCGATTCGGGCAGGAAGAAGAAGTTGGGAATGTCGGTGGCGGACACCACCTCGCGCGTGCCGTGCGTGGCCTGGAAGCAGGCATCGAGGACAGCCGGATGGAACCTATAGCCGGTTGACTCGGCGATCAACGGGGGCGTGACGATCTTGGCCAGCGCCTCGCCGGGGACGCTGCTAACCTGTTCAATCTGTGAGAAGACCGGGCCGAACTGATAACCCAACAAACCGAGTTCGGCGTAGAGCTGCTCGTGAGTCAGGGAGCCAGAGAGCCCCTCTCTCAACTCGTCGAGGTCGACCGACTCTGCGAACGGAATCTCCGCTGTCACCAGCACCAGACGCCCCGTGGCATGCAGATCCCAGTCCTGCTTCTCGTCGGCCTGGCTAAAGATTTGGAAGGACCGGTCCTGGGAATCGAACGTCACCTGGATCGTGGGGACGACATCCGGAGACACAAACAGGGCCTTGACGAGTTCCAGTTCTTCGACCGCATACGGATCGTCGGGGAACAGCTCGGCAGCGACCTCCAGACCGATCTCCGCAAATCCAGCGGCCGGAAAGACCACGCCGTCCCAGATCTGATGATCGCGCAGATACGAAAACACCCGCAGGTCGGCATCGAACTGCCAAGTCGGACGGGCGGCGGTCAGTCGCTGCAACAGGAAGCTCTGGCGGACCGGTTCCAGTCGCACCAGCGAATCCGCGCGGCGATCGAGCCAATGGGTTTCATAGTGCCACGGATAGCTCGGCAACATCACCCTGTGCCCCTGGCTTTGATTGACCGCCGCCCAGTCGATGTCGACGGAGCCGATGTGCAATTGAGCGAGGTTGGTCAGGAGGCTGAAAGACTCATCCGACTTGCGAGCCAGAGAATGCAGGACGCGGCCTTCGGCCTGTTGAGCGGTCAGGCACTCGTTGAGCGAACTCTGCATCGAGGGGTGTGCCCCGACTTCGAGGAACATCGTGGAGCCCGACTGAATCGACTTCGTAATCGCCGGCTCAAACAACACGGGCCGCCGCACATTGTGCCACCAATACGTGGCATCCAATTGTTCCCCGGGAAACAGACCGCCAGTGACGGTTGAGAGAAACGGAATGCGACCCGCCTGAGGCTGGATCGAGGCGAGACTGGCGAGCAGCTCATCGCGAATGGGGTCCATCTGGTGCGTGTGGAAGGCGTAGTTGACTTTCAGCCACCGCATGAAGCGGCCTTCACGCTCGAGCCTCGCTCCGATCAACTCCAGTGGAGCCGTGTCGCCTCCCAGCGTCACCAGACCGGGGCTGTTGATGGCGGTGATATGTACGCGATCACCAAGGTCGCCAATCATCTGGCGGGCTTCGCGCGGAGTGATCCCGGTGGCCAGCATGCGACCGTGGCCCGCCGTGGTGTCTTGCAGTCGGCTGCGGTGATAGATCACGCGCACCGTGTCTTCCAGAGACAACGCCCCCGCGCAGTACGCGGCGGCGACTTCGCCCACGCTATGCCCGACGACGCGGGTGGGCACGATGCCCCACGACTTCCACAGCTCGACCAGCCCGATCTGCATGGCGCAGATCGCGGGTTGGGCAATTGCGGTGCGGTCGATGTGTGAGCGGTCTTCGGACTTCAACATCTCTTTAACGATCGACCAGCCGCTCAGCTTCTGGAAGAGTGTGTCCATCTGCTCGATCGTGCGGCGGAACAGCGGTTCGCGCTGGAGCAGTTGCTGCCCCATGGCCCACCACTGGCTGCCTTGGCCGGTGAAGACGAACACGAGTTCACGTTCGGCTGCGCGTTGGTGCCCCGCGATCACTCCGGGCGTCGGTTCCTCACTCTCCAGCCAGCTCTGCAGACGCTCTCGCATCTGCACTGCATTATCCGCCAGCACCACGAGTCGCTCGGCGTGATGATCCTTTTGAGTCCCCGCCGAATCGCACACGTCAGCCAGACTGAGCGACGGATCTTCCAGCAGAGTGCTATAGGCGGCGACGTAGTTGCGCAAGGCCGTTTGGTCGCGGGCCGAGATCGGCAACACACAGGGCCGCTCCGCCGCAGTCGGCTGCACCCTGCGAGGTGGGGTCAGGGGCGTTGGGGCGGCCTCCATGACCACATGGGCATTCGTGCCGCCGAAGCCGAAGGAGTTAACCGCCGCCACGGGCAACCGTCCTTGGGGTTGCGGTAGCGGGCGGAGTTCTTGCACGACCTCCAGGCCCAAAGCATCAAACGGGATGCGCGGGTTGGCCTTCTGGAAGTTCTGATTCGGCGGGATCAGGCGGTGATGCAGGACGAGCGCGGCCTTGATCATCCCGGCGATCCCAGATCCCGATTCCAGGTGACCGATGTTGGTCTTCACCGATCCGATCAGGCACTTGTCATGCTCCGCTCGACCAGCCCCCAACACTTGGCCCAGCGCCTCGGATTCGATGGGGTCTCCGACCGGCGTGCCGGTGCCATGGGCCTCCATATAGTCGACATGCTGCGGAGGGATTCCCGCCTCGCGATACGCCTGCCGCAGCAGCGCCGCCTGACTCTCCACTCCGGGCACCGTCATCGATGACGTATGTCCGTCCGAATTGACCACAGCCGATCGCACCACGGCGTAAATCCGGTCGCCATCACGCTGCGCCTTGGAAAGCGGCTTCAGATAGACCAGACCGGCCCCTTCGCCGCGCACATACCCGTTGGCCCGCTCGTCAAAGGCATAGCACTGACCGCTGGGGGAGAGCATGCCCGCCTTGCTGAACCCGATGGAGGAATTCGGCGTGATGAGCGCATTGGCCCCACCGGCCAAGGCTCCCTCGCACTCCCCGGACCAGATCGCCTGACAGGCCAGCGAGACTGCGACGAGTGCCGAAGAACACGCCGTGTCGACTGAGAGGCTGGGGCCTTTCAGGTCGAGCATGTACGACACGCGGTTGGACGCAATGCTGAGTGTTCCCCCACTGTTCGTATGCATGTCGATGTGATGCTTGTCCATCAACTGCAATGTGTGGTAATCGTTCGCGGCGATGCCGACGAACACGCCGGTTGTGGTGCCTCGCAGGGATGTGGGCGGAATTCCCGCGTCTTCGAGAGCCTCCCAAGCGGCCTCCAGCAGCCAGCGCTGCTGAGGGTCCATCCGCATGGCTTCGCGCGGGGAGAGGCCCCAGAACGCGGCATCAAAACTCTTCAACTGATCGACGAACCCGCCCCATTTCGTCACTATCCGCTCAATGGCCAGCGGGTCGGGATCATAAAAACGCTCGGCGTCCCAGCGATCCGGAGGCACCTCAGTGATACCCGACTGACGGCTGGCCATCAGGTTCCAAAACGAGGCCGCATCGCGAACGCCGCCAGGGAAACGACAACCAATACCCACGAGTGCCAGAGGCTCGCGTTCACTGGGCTGGCAGGACTGTGAGTTGTCCTCAATGTCATAACCCCTGCCCGATGAGTTATGGATCATGCTGTTCATGGCTGTCAAAATCAGAGTTGAAGTGTGTCAGTGATGCGATTACAGATTAGAACGAACGGGTTCAGCGGGAACAAGCAAAATATGTTCCACATCACTGTCTGCAAACACCCCATTCGCTACAACCGGAAGAGTGGTGCATCTTGGATGGCCATGTGTGCCGAACCGTCTCACTGTCGGAAGCGAGCGGCGGCCATGACTCCTTTTCGTTTCTTGTTGCGTGGTGTTTCCCCTCGATATAGCATGGCTTCTATTCGTGATGGACATTCGGTTGATGTGAATTGTCAGGGCGGGGACCGATGACTGAGCTGTCTTCTCCCGAACCCGTGATCGATTCGGCTCCCGTATGAGTATGCAACCTCCATCAGATAGCATCGCCTTGTCGGGCCATGAGTTGACTCCCCATTCAGAATCCGACAAACCAAACAGAGTCCCGGGTTTTGCAGCGGAGACCGTGCTACTTCGCGAGGTCAATTCGCTGTCAGGAGTAGAGTTTGCGTCCCTGGAACGCTTGGCATTTGAACATGGCCAGTCTCCCGACGCCTACCTGGCCGTAGAAATGGACCGGCATTGCTTCCTGATGCCAGACCACACGGCGGCAATCTCGGTGATTGTGTCTGGAAGCTACCTGCACCTCCCGGGAGGAATCCTGGCGCCTGAGGATCTTCGGCGTCAGTTCATTGTCCAGCTCACCGAATACGCCAAACGCAACCGGCGGTTGATCGCCTGTTATTCCATCACGGAACAAGATCGTCCACTCTTTGAAGAAGCGGGATGGGAGGTCACCAAGTTTGCCGAGGACACGACTCTGAAGCTCGGATCTCTCCACTGGTCCGGAAAACCATACGAGTGGGTCCGGCGACAGTCCAACTATTGTCAGCGGGCGGGATTGACCTGCCGCGAAGTCACACAAGCTTTGCTGGAACCAGAGTCGTGGAAGGTCTTGACCGAAGAGTTGCTCGAAATTCACCGAGACGATCTGAAGGACCGCGTCTACGCCACGGAACTCCATCTGTTGGTCGGAAAACTCCAGCTAAACCAACTCGGCCGTCGCCGACTGTTCATCGCGGAGGATCGAGCCAAAGCACGAATTGAGGCATTTGTCGTCGCCAACCCCATGCGAGGGGGGACCAGCTGGGCATTTGAGATGTATCGGAAACGCCCGGATGCGACTCGCGGAGCGGTGCCCTATTTAATGAAGTGGGTTATTGACGCATTGAAGGTGGAGGGGGCCGAAGAGGTGTCGCTGTGCATGCTCTTGTGGAAAGGGACTCATACGTTCTCCGGGAATCGAACCAGTCCACTGGTCCGCTGGGGTTTGGCCCTCGCGTATCATCTGGGTGATGCCATTTACAACACCAAAGGGATCACACACTTTAAGACCCGTTTTCGCCCAGAACTCTCGAACTGCTATTGCTGCTGCACTCCGAAATCCACCATATTGTCTTGTATTAACTTCTTTTATATTGTGGGAGCGTTTTCGTTCAGTCCGAGAAACATGGTGCGGAACTTCTGGCGCTATCTGACTCGACGAAAGGCTAGCGTCACCTCCAGAGAACGTGAATCCGATTGAGACGTGGCAATCGCCGAGGTTCACCCGCCCAAGTCACGAGAACGTGGGAATCCGCCGGTCGAGGCAGCCAGCCCCAGTCCAGAAACAAGCTGCGAGGATAATCTCCCACTCGCAATTTCAGGGCAGCGACGGCCCCCAGATTCTGCATCGCTACGAGGGCCGAATTCAAGAGCACTCGCCGCGCCGTCGGGGTCAGTTCGGACACAAGAACCAGATCGAGGATTCCAAACTGAGCTTCCGTCCGACCGAGCATCGGTAACAGATGGAATGTGATGCACCCGCGAACGACACCGTCAACTTCGGCGACCAGGGCGTGGCTGAAGCCGTGCATCCCGAGTTGTCGGCCCATGGACTCGTTATCCCACACAAGTCGCAAGTTGCAGTGCCGGGTCGACTGCTCAGCGAGTGCCAGACAGGGCGACAGGTCGCGCAGCTCCGCCTGACGGATCACCAGACCGGGGCAGGCCGGAATCCGTGGAAGGCCGCAGAACGGAGCCGTCAGCCTGGTCATCCACCGCTGAAATGAACTGTGATTCCAGTCGACTGCCTGCGGAGAATCGAGCACGCGAACCCAGAAACCGGCATTGCGAATCGTCGCGGTCGTGGTCACCTGCGTTTGTTGCCAGAACCGGGGGGCCTTGGACGATTGATGGCCGTAGTAGGCAAACCCGAGTTGGAATCGGAGCCCCAATTCGCGATGCAGGGCCCGCGAGCGTTCGATCAGTTTGCCTGCAACTCCCTGTCCTCGGAAGTCGGGCGAGACGCTCAGCCAGCTCGCCTGCGACGCCCCAAAGCGTTCGCCCGCGAGCGAAAACTGCATCGGAAAGAAGGGGACGACCCCTGCCAGGCGGGTTCCCTCGTATGCCGCAATCAAGAACTTGCGGCGATCAGGCTCGTCCATCCTCAATTGCCATCGATAATAGTCACCGCTCCAGCGCGGCACAGCCATGCGTCCGCTGTACGTGGAGAGCCATTGCG
>JANOKO010000607.1:0-1231 GCA_031419335.1 Planctomycetota bacterium | reverse complement strand
AATCACGCCTGGAGCTCCCCGGAATCATAGTCTGCGACGCGACCCATTTTCTGGGGATGGTCTCGCGGTCGCGCATGATGGAGCGGCTCAGCCAGCCCTTCGCTTTGGAGATCTATCTACGCCGGCCCGTGCGATTCATGCTCGATGAGATCGAGGCCAGTGCCCTGGTGATCTCCGGTGAACTGGGCATTCATGAGGCGGCCCGTCTGGCTTTGGCGCGCCCCAGCGGAGCTGTGTTTGAGCCGGTCGTCGTGTCCGATCCCACTCGCCCCGGACATTGGAGGCTGCTGGATATCCACACGTTGCTGCACTCGCAGACGGCGCTCTTGCAAATGGCCAATGAGACGATCGAGCGGCAGAAGGCATCCGCAGAAGCGGCGAACGATGCGAAGAGTTTGTTTCTGGCCAATATGAGCCACGAAATCCGGACACCGCTGACCGCCATTCTGGGATTCGCGGAGAATCTGCTCGACCTCGAATTGCCCGATGTCGAGCGGCGCAGCGCAGCCAAAACCATCGTTCGCAATGGGGAGCATCTGGTCCAGATCATCAACGACATTCTGGACCTTTCCAAGATCGAAGCGGGACGCATGGACGTGGATCGCCTGCGGTTCTCTCCGGCGCAGGTGATCTCTGACGTGACCTCGGTGATGCGAGTGCGCGCTCACTCCCGAAAGTTGGCACTTCAATTACACTGGCTGACCCCCCTTCCGGAGTCCATTGAAACCGACCCGACTCGGTTGCGACAGATACTGATTAACCTCGTCGGAAATGCGATTAAGTTCACTCACGAAGGGTCGGTCACAATTCGTGTGGCGATGCAGAACAACGGCTCCACATCGACTTTGATTTGCTCCATCGTCGATACCGGAATTGGGATGACTTCCACGCAGCTGGATCAGCTGTTCCAGCCGTTTTCCCAGGCCGATCAATCGACCACCCGCAAGTTCGGCGGGACGGGCTTGGGCCTGTCGATCAGTCGTCGTCTGGCTCGCATGCTGGGAGGCGACATCACTGTTCGAAGTATTCCGGGTCAAGGTAGTACGTTTGAGACTCGCATCGAGACGGGATCACTGGAAGGCATTCGGTGGCTCGACGACCCGAATGAAGGCGTCGAGACCAGCGAGGCCGAGGGGCACGCCGCGACCGTCACCTTGCAGGGCCATGTGCTATTGGCCGAGGACAGCCCCGACAATCAATTGCTGATCTCGGCCTTTCTTCGCAAGGCTGG
>JANOKO010000606.1:0-8497 GCA_031419335.1 Planctomycetota bacterium | reverse complement strand
GAGCCAGGGGACACGTCGTCTCGCCAGCGCGGCTCGGCAGGAGCCTCGCCCTCCCGACCCCAAAATCAAGTGTTGACACAGCACTAGGTCGGACGGTTGTCACCGTTCGCATTCGATCGGATTTGAGCCCAGCGAGAAGCATCGGTTGCGGACTCAGCGGGTGGCTGATCGGTCGCTGGCAGGTCAGCCATTCGCCGCTGCGGGCCAGAGGGGTCGCCCTCGGACGGAACCTGAATCAACCATGTGACCAGACCCACCGAGAGCAGCCCCGAGATCGCCAGCAGGGGGGCATCAAAGCGGACAATGGTTTGCCCTGATTCGCGTTCGACACTGAACAGCCACTCCATCACCGGAGAGGAGAAATACCTGACCGGAATGCGCGTCTGGGCCACCTGCATCGCATTAAAGATGAAGTGGAAGATCACACCGGGAATCAGGCTGCGACTGCGGACTGCGAGGAGGCCCAGCACGATACCCAGCAGCATGGCATTAAACACCTGATGCGCGATCATGTGGACCACGCCAAAACAGACGGACGAGATCAAGATCGGCGTCCAGAAATTCCGCTGCCGTCCCGACTGTAAACCCGTGAGCATGAACCCGCGGAACGCCAGCTCTTCGCAAATCGCCGGTGCCAAAGCCACGGCGACGAGCGGCCACCACAGTGGAATCGTCGGATCGGAAAAGGACTTCATCATCTCCGCCATCCCGGCTGGCGGTTTGGGGAAGAACCATTCCAACTGTCGCAGCAGTTCCACAGCCACCGGCTGCAACACGAATGGAAGCACAAACCCCAGGAGCAGATATTTCGGCTTCGGCCAATAGAGTTTCAAGGTCCGCCGCACACTACTGGTCAGCAGAACCGCCATTAGCAGCGGGGGCGCACCGACGGTCCCGATCAGATAGATGGTCTGCCATTTCAGGAGCGAGAAGTGACGCATCTGTCCGTCATCGGCGAGATTCAGCACCGCTGACCGCATCCCAGACAAGGCCGCGAATTGAGCCAGCAAGATGATCGCAAAACAAATGGCCGCCTCGGTCCGTCCCGGAACTGGATCCTTATCGCGCAGGATGTGTTTGATCCACAACCCGAGATCGAATCGCTCGGCCTCTCGGAACAACACCTCTTCACGATCGAACAAGGAGATTGCCCAGTTCAGAGCGACGACACTGTAGAAAATGCTGGAGCCGATGACGGGTAAGAAGTAGACACTGAGCTGGCTGGCCGACGAGCCTCCACTCAGCAGGGCCTTGAGCAGCAAGGCCGGACCAGCTACGGGCAGGATGCTGTAGTACGGCTCAATCTCAATCGAAGGGCTGAGACAGAACATCGTCAGTCCCATTGTGACCATGAGTAATGGCGTCAGGTAATATTGCCCTTCCTTGCTACTGCTGGCGAACATGGCCAGCGCGAGGCTCGTCGCGCTGAAGAGAGCTGAAAGTGGAAACGCCAGAATCAGCACCCAGAGTAAGGAGACCAGTGGAGGAAAGCCGACCTCGCCCACTCCCCCTCCGCCCCCGGCAACGGAGAGTACATGCTGGCCCGTTAACCCCATGCTGGCCATGTTCAACACGGCTGTCGAAATACTGAACAACATGACGGTCATGAACTTGCCCATCACGATCTCCGATCGTCGTGCCGGGGAGATCAGCAGCGTCTCCATCGTGCCGCGTTCCTTCTCGCCCGATCCCAGATCGATAGCCGGATAGAAAGCCCCCGTCACTCCCATCATCACCAGCAGTGCCGGGAACAGCTTGCTCCACAGATTCGCAGACAGTTCGTCCTTGGCCGCCACATCGATATTGGTCGGATCGACGGGCGACGAGAGTGAACGCGGAAGCCCGGCCAGTTCCAGGCGGGCATCTCGCAAGCGAATTTCCCACTCGGCCAATGCTTCTCGGATTCGACGCGACGCGAGTTGTGACTTCTCATCGGCACTGTTTTGCAGGATGGCCAGCCGGGGCAACTCGTCGATCTGCGATCCCTCGCTCGAATGCATCGCCAACTGGCGATTGGCTTCAGCGAGCTTTTCCGCGTACCCCGATGGGACAACAATCATGACCTGCAAAGGGGCAGCGCTGAACCACTTGTCGATCTTGGTCTTCAGGTCTTGTTCCTGGGCCTGAAGCGACTTGACGTTCTGGTTGCAGGCGTCGAGTTCGGCTTTCTTCTCGGGGCCCGCATACGACAGCCGAACGGACTTCTCTTCCGCAGCGCCCCGCGCCCGGGACAGTGTTCCGAGTTGCTCCAACTGGCTGCGATACTGAATCGCCTGTTTGAGAAATGCTCGCTCGGCCTCCTGATCTTCCACCGGCAGACCCGGTTCGAGCGGCTGATCAAGAGTCGCTTCGGTAATGACTCGCAATGTGTCAACATCGGTCGCGCTGCCAAAATACTCGGGCAGGAAGCGGTCCGGTTTCTGCGGGTCCAGGAGTGGCGGCGGCGGAAGATCCTTCGCTCCCAGAATCGCGACTGTACGGATCTGCTCCGAGAAGTTGACCGTCATGTAAGTCATCCCGACGCCCAATGCCGGGTACAACAACAGTGGTAAGACTGCCACCATGAACAGTGTCCGGCGGTCGCGCAGCTGGTCGCGAACCTCACGGAGGAAGATCAGTTTGACGTTCTTCCAGTTCATGGATAGAGGAGCTTGTGATGGGTGAAGGGCGAAGAACCAGGGGGAGCGCAGGACAAACTACCCGACATCACGGTAGGTCTCGTCGTGTGCCTGGATCAGTTCAAAGAACAGCTCCTCGACATCCGGTTGATGGTACGTTTCAGCCAGTTCGGGCAGCGTTCCCATGGCGAGTATCTTTCCACGATGAATGATCGCGACTCGGTCGCAGAGCTTCTCGACCTCGCGCATGATGTGAGTCGAGAAGATGATACACTTTCCTTGAGACCGCAATGAATCTACGGTTTGCACCACGGCTCGGGCGACCAGCACGTCCAGCCCCGAGGTCGGTTCGTCAAAGATCATCACCGGGGGATCGTGGACTATGGTCCGAGCAATCGAGACCTTTTGTTTCATGCCAGTCGACATCTTGGAGCCGAGGACATCCCGGATCTCGTTCATTTGCAGCTTCAGGAAGATCTGCTCCAGGCGCGGGTACAGGACATCGTCCGGCATTCCATACAAACGTCCGTAATATTCCACCAACTCCCAACCGGTCATGCGATCGTAGATGCCGGTATTGTTGGACATGAAGCCGATGTGAGATCGCACGCGTTCGGGTTGGGTCGCCACATCGAACCCAGCGACCGTAGCGTGCCCGCCGGTAGGCTTGAGCACGGTACTCAGCATGCGGAGGCAGGTCGTCTTTCCGGCTCCGTTAGGACCGAGCAGGCCGAAGATCTCACCCGGCTGAACATCAAAGGACACATTATCGAGAGCCAGCACTTCGCCGCGTCGCAGGTCGAAAAACGATTTGGATAGGTTCTCAACGTGAATCATGCGGGAAACTGTGGCAGAAGGCGGACGAAGGGAGCGGTCCCGTGGAAGTGTGGCACGCTCATTGGATTGGGTGAAGAGCGATCACAGGTGCAAATGGGTTTCGAACGAGTTCGACACCCCCGCTCCGGCTGATGTCGGCATGGTCGACAGAGTCGCACTAATCACTGTAATGAGGGGAACCGCACTGGTTGACCTGCGGGCAGCCCCGTCCACGCTAGATTTTTGGGGTACACCTCCCTCAGGAGGGCGAGGCTCCTGCCGAGCCGCTGCCGCGATTTGACGTGTCCCCTGGCTCGCGGCTCAGCAGGAGCTTCGCCCTCACCAGGGCGCATCCCACAACCCCCAATCTTTGCATGGACGGGGCGCGAGTATCACTCTTCCGTTTTACCCGCTATTCCCTGTCGCTTCACAATTCCTTCACAGACCACGCCGACAATGCACCCGCAAGATGGATCTCTCGCAGGGGGTGAGAGACAGTTCTGTTTCCCCAATGGGATGGAAGAGTCAACATGGTCATGTCACGTCGTCGTGGATTTACGCTGATCGAACTGCTGGTCGTGATCGCGATCATCGCGGTCCTGATCGCACTGTTGCTGCCCGCTGTGCAGCAGGCCCGTGAAGCGGCCCGCCGCAGCACCTGCAAGAACAACCTCAAACAGATGGGGCTGGCTCTTCACAACTATGAAGAGACCTACCGTCGGTTTCCTTCCGGCGGAGAAGGCACCGACTGGACCGGCACGATGTCCTTCCTCCAGACCGGTGCGACGGCTGTGAATCAAACTCAGTTTGACCCACACTCGACGTACACCGCCATCCTGCCCTTCATCGATCAGGCTCCCGTCTACAACATGATGAACCTGAGTTACGGCTACAACGACAGCGCGGCACCCGCCAATCAAACCGCAGCACGGACGATCATTGCATCGTTCCTCTGCCCGAGTAACGGTGTATATCAGGCCGACAAGGATGCGTTTGGAACCGCAGACTACTTCTCGACCGCCTACACCGACATTCTGGAAGCCGGGACGACCTGTGCGGGCACGACGGCTGGACCGTATCGCTGCAAGGCGACCACAACGGTTCGGGCGTCCCGTAAGGACGGACTGCTGGCTCTGGGTGGCACCCCGATCGGTCGCTGTACAGATGGGCTGAGCAACACCGTCGCCATCATCGAAAGCGCGGGTAAGGATGGACAACTCTACAATAACTCCTACATCAATCCGCCCGTTCGAGGGACAGTGGTTGGAGGTTGCGGTTCGAGTGGCACTCTGCGTTGCCCCAATCGCTGGGCCGAACCGGACAATGGCTCGGGAGTCTCTGGTCCTCCTGCCGGGACGAATCCCGGTGTCATCAACCAGCATAAGCTTCCACTCGGCGGACCATCCGCTTGTCCCTGGTCAACCAACAACTGCGGACCCAACGATGAGCCGTTCAGCTTCCACACGGGCGGCGTTCACGCACTGCTCGGTGACGGCAGCGTTCGGTTCCTCTCCGAAAACCAGGATACTCAGACCACTCGCAAGTTGATCTCCCGTGCAGATGGCGAAGTCCTTGGTGAGTTCTAGTCGAATCGATCGGGTCTCGCCCGATCGCTGGATGAGAACCTGAAATACACACACCCTCGCCAGAAACGGTGAGGGTGTGTTGTTGTGTAGGACTCTCCGCTGAAGCCGACAAAGTCGCCGGACTCTCCGAGTCCAGCGGTTCAGCGCTCACATGCCGGGGCACACACTCACCGTGAAACCGAATGCCCCGATCATAGCGATTACTGAACGATCGCGCGGGGGGACACCGCCCACGCCGGATTCGGAGAATCCGGCGACTTTGTTGGCTTTAGCGCGGAGTGTTTTTTTGTAGAACGGAATGAATTCCAGATTACGCCGTCGGCGTATCGTTGATCACCGTACAGGGGATCTTGCGGTTGATCCGCTTCATCAGCGAGGTGAGTACGCGCCCCGGTCCGATCTCGTAGAACTCGTCGATTCCGGCGGCGAGCATGGCTTTGATATCGTCTTCCCAACGGACGGGGTTCAAGACCTGGCGAACCAGGATGTCCCGAATCTCGGCAGCATCCGAGTGGCTCTGCACATCGACATTCGAGATCACCGGAATTCGCGGGACTTGGATGGAGACACCAGCCAGTGCTGCGGCCAACCGCTCATCGGCGGGCTGCATGATCGAAGTGTGAAACGCCCCAGCCACCGTGAGGCGCACCACTTTTGCATTCGCGGCCTCGGCCAGTTCCACAGCCCGGTTGACCCCGGCTTGGGTGCCCGAAATCACCAGATTGCCGGGGCACAAGAAGTTGGCAATCTGCACCTGACCCGCTTCGGTCGTGGCCTGCTCGCAGATTCCCTGCACTTGTTCAGGTGGGATCATCAGGATGCTGGCCATGCCGGACCGGGTGGCATCGGCAGCAGCTTGCATCGCCTGGCCGCGCAGCTGGACGACGCGGAGCCCGTCCTCGAACGTCATGGCTCCGGCGAAGACGAGAGCGGTGTATTCACCCAGACTCAGGCCCGCCGTCATCTCGCACCGCCCCGGCAGGTCCGGCATTTCGGCCTTCACCTTTTCCAGGCATGCCAAGCTCGTCACAAAGATCGCAGGCTGGCTGATCTCCGTTGAGTTCAGGAGTTCCGCTGGCCCTTCAGCACACACCTGGGCCAGGTCGTACCCCAGGATCTCACTGGCAAGGGCGAACAGCGCCGCAGCCGCCGAATATTGCTGGGCGACCTGCTGCCCCATGCCGATGTGCTGGGCTCCCTGACCGGGGAAGAGAAAGGCGATACGTGGCATGGGGGGAGGATCGTGGAGGGTTGAGGGTTGAGCGAAGAGATCCCCGACTTAGCCCCTATATCGAAGGCGAGGGCGAGGCGGGGCGGGGCGAATTCATGCCAGAGGCGTTGGGGCTGGGCCACTAGCTGACCGCTGACGACTCCCCTACCCCCAACTCCCGACGATCTCGGTGATCTTCTCATTGACCTTGCGGTCGTAGATCGTGCGAGTCGTCTTGAGGGCATTGCGGATGGCCCGGGAGTCGCTGGAGCCGTGGCAGATCATGCAGATGCCGTCGACGCCCAGCAGCGGAGCCCCGCCGGTTTCGTTGTACTCAAACCGCGCATGGAGGGTGTGGAACGCCTTGGTGGCCTGGAGGCGTTCGGTATTGAGCGCCTTGAGAACTTCGGAGGCGGTCACCTTCATCAGCATGCTGGCCATGCCTTCGCTGACCTTCAGCACGACATTACCGACGAATCCTTCGCAGATGACAACATCTGCTTCGCCCAGGTAGAGACCGCGGCCCTCGACGTTTCCGATGTACTTTCCAGGGCAAGGCTGCTTGAGGAGGAGCTGGTGAGTTTCCAGAACCAGTTCGATCCCCTTCCCTTCCTCGCTGCCGATATTCATCAGGCCGACACGCGGCGTAGCAATGTCGAGGATCGCCTGGGCATAGATGGCTCCCATCGCGGCATACTGATGCAGGTGTTCTGCACGCGCCCCAGGGTTCGCCCCCACATCCATCAGGACCGCCTGCCCGTGAATCGTCGGCAAGACGACCGCGATTCCAGGCCGCTTAATCCCCTTGAGAAAAAGCCGCGTCCGCAGGCCCGAAGCGACGACGCCGCCAGTATGGCCCGCACTGACAATGGCATCCACTTCCTTGGCAGCCATTAGCTTCCAGCACGTCACGATCGAACAATCGGGCTTCTTGCGCAGAGCTTCCATCGGCTTTTCATCCATGCCGATGAAGTCCGCAGCATGGACGGTGGTCAAACGCTCGCCCGAATACCCTGATTCTGTCAGATGTTTGTCCAGCAGTTCGCGCTGACCCACCAGCTGAATTTCCAGCCGAGAATCCTGTTGCAGGGCCTCAATGGCTCCCGCGATGTTGATGCCGGGCGCGAAGTCACCGCCCATCGCGTCTAACGCGATCCGCATGTGCCGTTTCCGTCCAGAGGGGAAAAGGAACTGGAACGGGCGAGATTACTCACCCTGTTGCGGAATCATCAGCCGACCGTGGTAATAACCACAGTTCGGGCAAATGACATGCGACGGAACTGCCGTCCCGCACTGGGAGCAAAATTGCAGTTTGAGAGGGCGCACCGCATCGTGCGACCGACGCATATTGCGTCGGGATTTGGAAGTGCGTTTCTTGGGAACGGCCATGACGACAGCCTAACTCTTTGTGTCTGTGTGATTTGCTGCGATCGTATGCCGTTGCGATCGCTCTCGGTCGGAAATCATTCCGATGCAAGATTGGGTATGGTACGGGTACGAATCCGAAGGGTCAAGCGAGCGTAAGTCGTGTTGAGGAAAAGGCATCCCGCCGCAGGGAACACCACTAGAGCAGCCCGGTGACGACTTGCCCCTCACTCAACCGGTGTGGTCGGTTCTCCGAATCGGCGATGAGCGTCTCCGGCGGGAGTCCCAGACAGTGATATCCAGTCGCGATGATGTCCTCGGGCCTGACGGGATCTTTCGTGGGGTAAGCCGCCTGAGCATCGCTCTCCCCGTAGACCATGCCGCCTTTGACTCCTCCGCCCGCAAGGACGACCGATTGGCAGGCCCCCCAGTGATCGCGACCCGAGGCGGCGTTAATCTTCGGTGTCCGCCCGAACTCGCCCAGCATCAAGACCAACGTCTCCTGAAGTCGCCCTCGCTGCGTCAGATCTTCCAGTAACGCGGAATAGGCCCGGTCGAGCGCTGGCAGACAGTAGGGGGCTTTGAGCATCTCGTATCCGGAGATCCCGCCGAGCGAACCGGTGCCACCGTGGTTGTCCCAGACGTTGGCCACGTCGCCATTCGGGCACACGTAATACCATGTCATCGTGACCAGCCGCACGCCCCCTTCGATGAGGCGGCGGGCCAGCAGAATCGCCTCGCCATATTCGTTGCGACCATACTGGTCCCGCATCGTGTCGGGTTCTTGATTCAGGTCGAACGCCCCCTTGGCATCGGGTGAAGTCAGCAGACTAAACGCCTGCTCGCGGAACCGAGCCGCTTCGGTCATGTCCACGTCCAGCCGCAGCGGCACGTGCGGCGCG
>JANOKO010000605.1:0-7904 GCA_031419335.1 Planctomycetota bacterium | reverse complement strand
CCCCCGCGATCGATGCCAACCCAGGGGGGAACATGTTGCGGGGGAGAGGGTTGGGGTGAGTGGGCAATATCGCCCGCTCTTGCCCCCTCACCCCGGCCCTCTCCCCCACAGTGGAGACCACTCCGAAAGCCGTATCGATCGTGGGGGAGAGGGGGCAGAACCTTGAGAAACACCTTGCGGGAATCCTTCACGGCGTTGCCAGCCGCGGTAGCGTGGTGACGCTCACCGACGGCTGTGTGGTCGGAGTACGTCGCTCGGACTCGGGGGGCTGACGCCGCCCCGCTCGCTGGGGTTTGGCACGTGGCGAAGCGGAGCTTCGGGGAGATGCGGTCACAAGCGGAGCTGGGGACCGAGATCAACGGCTCGGATTTGGGGTTGTGGGATGCGCCCTGGGGAGGGCGAAGCTCCGGCTGAGCCGCGAGCCAGGGGACACGTCGAATCGAGTGAGCGGCTCGGCAGGAGCCTCGCCCTCCCGATGGAGGCGAACCCCAAAATCAAGCCTTGACGAGGCACCAGGCGATGAACCTGACCGGATCAGAGTCGCCGCGACCTCCCATTGAAACACTTCACCAGCCCCACTGACACCATCGGCTCGTTGATTCACTCTTGTACTTAGTTCACAGGTGTCTATTGGCGAATTGGCCCAGACATCGCTTGGATTGTTCACCGTTGGATTTGACACGAGCTGGACATCACAGCAGCATATGGGACATGCATGAGCGGATTGGACGCCATTAGTCATGGGTGTCGCTCACTCTGCACCATTCACCATCCTTGTCTCTTTGCGAGTCAATCACCATGTGGCGATCCTGTTGCCTCTCCATTGTCGTTCTCTGTCTCATCCACAGCGTGTCCAGGGGGCAGGACTTTCCCCAACCGGGTCCGGAACATGCCCGGCTCAAGGAACTGGTGGGAGAATGGGATGCCGTGATGGAGATGGGAGATCAGAAATCGAAGGCCACGGCCACTTACAAGTCGATCTGCAATGGGATGTGGATCTCCAGTGACTTCCAAGGAGACCTGGGTGGATTTCCGTTTACGGGACATGGACTGGATGGCTACGACCTGAGTCAGAAGAAGTATGTAGGCGTGTGGGTGGACTCGCTCGAAAGCGCCCCGCTGCGATTCGAGGGGAATTACGACGCGAAAACCAAATTACTGGTGATGACCGGCGAATCACGTGGCCCGGATGGCCAGCCGCGCAAGTTCCGAAACACCACCGAAACAAAGGACGCAGATCACTTCACATTCAAGATGTATTCCACTCAGCCCGATGGCAAAGAAGCATTGGCCTTCACGATTGAGTACACGCGACGGAAGTCGCAGTGAAGTCATCCGCCAGACGTGTACCAGGGGTCGGTCCATGCAGCCGTGTCAGGCGTGGCCCTTGCACCTCGCCCCCCTCTCCTGCCATCGATTCACTGCGAAGCAATCGCCTATGACATCCCCTGGTCTGTACGCCTCGTACATCCTCCCGATCGCCACGCTGGTCGAGCGCGAGTTCGTGCGGTTCTTCCGCCAGAGGTCGCGCGTCGTGGGGGCACTGGCCCAACCGGTGATCTTCTGGGTACTGTTTGGAGCGGGGCTCAGCGGGTCAGCTACGTCTGGAGGGAGCGTTTCGTTTCAGGAGTATTTTCTGCCCGGAGCGGCGCTCATGATCGTGCTATTCACGTCGATCTTCTCGTCGATCTCTGTGATCCAGGACCGCAATGAGGGGTTCCTGCAAGGGGTACTGGCCTCGCCGGTGCCGAGGCTCTCGCTGGTACTCGGCAAGCTCTGCGGCGGGTCGTTACTGGCACTGTCACAGGCGTTGTTGTTCCTGTGGTCGGCCCCTCTATTGCAATTTGTCGGGTTGGCTCCGGAGATGTCGCTGGGGTTCTCGGTGGGGCAGTCGATCGCCATGACTGGCGTCCTGTTTATCACAGGGTTAGGGATGGCGGGCCTGGGGTTTCTGTTCGCGTGGAAGATCGATTCCGTGCAGGGCTTCCACGGCGTCATGAGCGTCCTGCTGATGCCGATGTGGTTGCTCTCGGGGGCGTTTTTCCCTCCCAACGGCAGTCGCTGGCTCAGCTGGGTCGTGGCTGTGAATCCGCTCTCGTATGGGTTGGCGGCGCTGCGGCATGTGATCGGTCAAGGGACGGTGGGTCTGCCATCGCTGCCGGTCAGCTTAGCGGTGAGTGGGGGGTTCGCGGCGGTGTGTGTATCCATGGGAGTGTGGATGACACGGCGACCGAAGTCGTGAGCATGGGGGTCGAAATCAACTCCCAGACGCCAGGATGATTCCGCCAATTCGTGGTGGAGTCTCCCCGTCTGGGAGTCATTGTCGCTCTCGTTTCGGATCCCCTTCAGGGGTCTCAGCCCATTCCGAAGGAAGGGCAGAGGGGTTCGGATTTCAAGGCACTCCATGGATTCTGCACGACCTGGGACAGACGCTGTGAGCGAATCAAACTGCGTCTCAATGTCTCGACTTCCTCTGGCATTCCATGGGGAAAGGGGAAGATTGATTCCACAAGACTTCTTGTGAACCGATTCGCCGCCACGCCATCGGCGTCCGTCACGTCACCCCAACTGCCCTGACAACCACAATAAAAGTTGCTCCAACTGCAACCGATCCGGCAACCGGCTTCCCCCTTTGAGGTCGCGATCCGCATCGGCCAGGCGGGCGAACAACTGATCGGCACGCGGACGCCCGAGGCGCTTGAGGTAGCGTTCCGAAGTCTCGATGTCCCGAGGAAAGATACCGGCTTCGCGGAGGGCATCCCGCAACGGCATCTTACGCCGCGATTGCTCCGTGGCCACCGCGAACTTCTTGAAGACATAGATCAGCCCGCCGAGGATCTTCGGGGCAGCTTCCCCCGCATGCAGTAGCTTCGACAGGCACGTCAATGCCAACGCAGGGTTCCCATCGCGGACCGCGTTGGTCATCGTCCAGGTCTCTTCCGCCTTCCAACCGCCGACGAGTTGCCGCACATCATCTGGCTTGATCTGAGGTCGCACGCCCACATAGCTGGCCAGCTTGGCCAACTCCATTGACAGTTGCCCGAGGCCGGTGCCTGCCAGCTCGACGAGCAGACTGGCCGAGTCCCGGCTGATCTGCTTGCCGTGTTCAGAGGCGGCGTGATCTGTGATCCACTTGAGCAATGGCCCCGCCGCGAGTTCTCCGCAGTCGAGTTCGAGACCCGATTCGGCAACCTTCTTGGCCAGGCGAGTATTGGACTTCCACGATTTGCAATCGAGGACCAGCACCGACCGCGACGCTGGCTTGAGACAGTACGCCTCCAACCCCTCGCGGTACTTGGTTACAAACTCATCCGCGTCTTCGACCACGACCAACCGCGAAGAAACGAACATCCCCACCGTCTGCAACTCCGACTTTACCGACTTGAGTTCGGAGTCCTTCCCCGCGAACTTCATGAGTCCCACAGCCGCATCCGGTCCCGTCCCCAGCACCAGTTCGGTCAACTGTACGACGCACTGCTGCTTGAGGTGCGTCTCCTCCCCAAACAGCACCACCACCGCTGGCGGGCGGTCCTTGGTTTTCTTCGAGAGGTAAAGAGTGGAGTGCATGGGTGGGAGGGAGGGTTTATGGTTTATGGTTGATCGACAGATGACAGTCGGGAGGGCGAAGCTCCTGCTGAGCCGCGAACTGGATTGAACGTCTTCTGGCACGAGCGGCTCGGCAGGAGCCTCGCCCTCCCAACGCTTCTCATCGCCTCGTGCGTTCTTTCAGGATCGGTTGAAGTTCCAAAACAAAATCGTTCACGTCCTGGAACGAGCGATAGACGGACGCGAACCGTACGAAGGCGACCTGATCAACGAGTTTGAGGGCCTCCATCACCTTCTCGCCGACGTACCGCGACGGGACTTCGCGGTCGAACTGGGCGTAAACATCGCGTTCGATGTCGCTGACGATCCGCTCGATCTGATCGGGGCTAATGGGCCGCTTGTAGCAGGCTTTCTCGATCCCGGCGCGGATTTTCTCGCGGTCGAAAGGGATGCGTGCGCCGTCCTTCTTGATGACCTTGAGCGGCGACTCTTCGATCTTCTCATAGGTCGTAAACCGGCGACCACAATCGAGGCACTCGCGGCGGCGGCGGATCACGTACTCCTGGCTGCCGCGCGAGTCGACCACTTTGGTTTCGCCTTTTTGGCAGAATGGACAGAGCATCGCACACGCCTCCCGTCGATTGTGTTTTCGTCAGTCGGGAACATGATGGCACGGACAGAACCCACAATCTCGCGTTATGATACGCTGCATTCCCTCCTCCCGTTAGTCACCAGAGAGTCACCGAGGTAATCCGTGGCCGCCGCGGCTCCGCAGTCTTCCGCCCATCCCCGCGAACCGGCTTTGACTGCGGCTTTGATGTTCGCAGCCGGTATTGTCGTCGATCGGTTTTCAACGACGATGATGTCGACCTGGATCGGTTTGGGAGTCGTGGCAGCCGTGCTCGCGGTTCTGGCTATTCGAGTGGGCTGGAGGAGAACTGCCGCCATTCTCGTGGCCCTCTCATTGGCCGCTGCGGGAGGGGCGAGGCAGCACCAGTTCTGGTCATTCCGCGAGTCGCAGTCGATCGCCGCGCTCCCGGCGGAGAGCCAGCCGGTGAAGCTGGTCGCCTCGATTGCTTCCCCGATCAGTACGCGGAACAACAACCGCCCCGGTGTGCCGACCTGGATGCGGCTGGACCACTCAGTGCTGGAAGTCGAATGCGAATCGCTGGTCACACAAGAGGGGCTGTTGGTCCCTGTTGTCGGGCTCGTCCGTGTCGATGTCGCCGGACATCTGCTCGATCTGGTTCCTGGGGATCGTGTCGAGATCCTGGGCCAATTGGCGGTCCCCGAGCCGCCTCGCAATCCGGGGGACTTTGACTACCCCGTCTTCTTGCGAGCGCGGGGGATGGACCGTGTTTTACGGTGTGACACGCCAGATACCGTAAGGCTGATCGAGCGACCCAGTGGCGTCGGAGCCCGGGTGTCGAGGCTACGCGAGGGAGTCCGCAGCGAGTGCGACCGGTTACTGTTTGACCATCTGCCTCCACGTCTGCAACCGGTGGCAGCCTCGCTGCTGATTGGAGACCGGTCCGACCTCCGAGAGGAGACTGAGACGGCTTTCATTCGCAGTGGCACGATGCACATCCTGGCGATCTCAGGGTTGCACATCGGCGTACTCGCTGCATTCGTGATGCTGCTCTGTCGAGCGGTACGACTGCGCACGCTGACGACTTCGCTGCTCGTGCTGGCCGTGATCTACGGCTATGCCGCCATTGCGGAGAGCCGTCCTCCGGTCATGCGGGCGGTGGTCCTGGGCACACTGATTGTCGTGGGGAGAGCCTTTGGCAAGAAGTCGGATGGGATTCAAGCACTGGCCCTCAGTGCCCTGATACTGTTATTGCTGAACCCCGCCGACCTGTTCGATGTGGGAGCCCAACTGAGCTTTGTGGCAGTAGCGGCGATCATTGTGGTCACGCGCTGGGTCAATGAGAGGACGCATGAGTCGTACGCCGATCAACTGCTGGCAGGCGAGCGGTCATGGCTCTGGCGAGCGCTGACTTGGAGCGGTCGCCAGCTACTCGCCGCATACACGGTGTCAGGTGTGGTCTGGCTGGTGACGGTCCCGATTACGATGCGGACGTTTCATCTGGTCTCCCCGGCGGGGCTGGTGGTGAATGCTTTGCTCACGCCATTCTCGACGCTCGTGCTGTGCGCGGGGTACATCTTTCTTGGCGTCGGATTGCTGTGCCCGCCGCTGGCTCAGTGGGTCGTGATCCCGTTTCGCGAGAGCCTGAATTGGTTTCTGAATTCGGTTGAGTGGTCGGCCACGCTCCCCGGAGGTTACGGTGAATCCCCCAGTCCCGCACTGGGTTGGATGAGTGGTTTTTACGTGCTGCTGCTGGCAGGGCTGTTGTTGCGAACGGCGACCGCTCGGCAGTGGGTCTGGCGAGCCACGTTGATGTGGACGCTCGGCTGGCTGGCAGTGGCGGCTTGGCCAAATACTCCCGCGCCGGGACTGACGTGTACGTTTCTCGATGTCGGTCACGGGGAGGCGATCCTTGTCGAGTGTCCCAACGGACGCACCCTGCTCTATGACATCGGTTCGATGGGAGACGGTCGCCGTGCGGCACGCGCGGTTCAGGCTCTCTTACGAGAGCGTGAAACCGGACGGGTCGATGCTCTGGTGATCTCGCATGCAGACTCGGACCACTACAATGGGGGTATCGACCTCGTCTCCCAGACCCCGGTTGGGACAGCTTTCTTCAGTCAGCATTGCCTCGACTTCGAACAGGAAGGGATTCCGGACCTATTCGATGAGCTGGCAAAACATGGCACCGCACTCCGGATGATTCAGGCGGGAGACCAGTTGCTGATCGACCCCGAAGTGTCGATCGAAGTCCTGCATCCCACTCCTGGTGTCGAGGACTCGCACGACAATGCCAACAGCGTCGTTCTGCGAATCACCTATGCCGGGAAGGTCATGCTGCTGACCGGCGATCTGGAGCGGGATGGTTCAACGCGACTTCAGCAGGAACCCCTAAAGCCCGTCGACCTGCTGTTGGCGCCGCACCACGGCGGCAAGTCCGCTAACACCTCCGCTTTTGCCCAGTGGACTCGCCCCCGCCACGTCGTCGCCAGTTGTGGCACCGACATCACTCCCGCACTGGCGAGAATCTACAACCGCGCCGAAACGATCCACTGCACCGCGTCGAACGGGGCCGTGCGAGTGCATGTGTCCCCGGATGGCGTGCTGGATATGCAGACGTACAATCCGCCAGAAAGCCCAAGGGTTGCAACCCCTGGGCTTTGAGCGGAATCTTCCTCCGACGCTCAACCCTCAACCCTCAACGCTCAACCTCCCCCCATGATCCAACCCATCAACTGTCCCATCTGCCACAAGCCCGTCCCACCCGATTCTCTGGACGCCCCGCACTTTCCATTCTGCAGTGTGCGGTGCAAGCAGATCGACCTCAGCCGCTGGCTCGATGGCAAGTACGCTGTGGTGGAAGACCTCGATCCCGATCAGTTGCCGTTGGAACTCACAGACCCGGACGACCTGCCGCCCGAAGGGTGAGTGTCATTCGGGAGGGCGAAGCTCCTGCTGAGCCGCTCTTGTCACCGGGCGTCTGGGGTGGCTAGCGGCTCGGCAGGAGCCTCGCCCTCCCGATTGACACGCAGTTCCTCCACCAAAGCCCGGAACTGCTCCCCCCGATCCGCGAAGTTCAGGAACCAATCAAAGCTCGCACACGCTGGGGACAGCAGGATCGTGTCCCCCGGTTGCGACTGCTCCCACAGCCATTCGAACGCCTCGCGCAAGCTGTGCGTAATCCGCTGTAATCGACAGCAAGCGGGGGACATCAGTCCCTCGTGCTGCTCCAGCGTCTGCATGGCGAGAGCGTGAAGCCGCTCCGCTGTCTGCCCCATCCAGGCAATCGCCGTTGCCCGCCCCGCTGCCTCGCGGGCAAACTCGCTGAGATCAACCTGCTTGTCATACCCCCCGGCCAAGAGCAGCACGCGGCCCGGAAACGCCTTCAAGGCACAGATCGCCGACTCCGGGGTCGTCGCCAGTGAGTCGTTGTAGAACAGGCGACCTTTGACCTCCCCGACCAGTTCGAGTCGATGCTGCAATCCTCGGAATGTTTTCAGCCCTGCTGCCAGTGCTGATCTCTCCACCCCCGCTGCCAACACTGTACCGATCGCAGCTGCGGCGTTCATGCGATTGTGATCGCCGGGGAGGGGCATCAGGTCGATGAGGTCATCAAACGCAGAGGACCGTCCGCCTTTCGGGGTTGCTTCTGCTCCCTCTCCCCCACTACCCACGTTGCTTTCGGAGAGGACTCCGCTGTGGGGGAGAGGGCCGGGGTGAGGGGGTTTTCCCTGGGTGTGGACCCCCCCCCCCCCCCCCCCTACCCCCC
>JANOKO010000604.1:0-1572 GCA_031419335.1 Planctomycetota bacterium | reverse complement strand
CACGGTGAACTCCCGCACTTCGAATCGCTTGTGTGCAACAGCCCGAACGCCGAACGACGTGCGGACAAACTTTTCAAGGGGTGTGATGCTACGAAAGAGAAATCCTCTCTTCTAGACCAATTCGAACAATCTGAATCGATTTTTGAAGATTGCTGGCGGAGTAGCTTCCCACGTTCTGGCGGGTGGCTGGTTTTTCCATTGCCCAGTTGCAGTGCAGACATGCTTTTGCGGGTAGCACAGCTTGCCGGTTCTTGGATTCCTCTGAAAGAAATCACCGTCATTCCAGAAGATCTCCACGACGGGGCGCAGGGCTGCGGCGAGGTATTTCCCAGAGCAATCGTCCAAACGGAACGCATCGGTCCGCATGGATTCCGCGACGTTGATGCCAGTCGTCCATTCTCGGCATGGAACCTGCAAAACCGTCTTCTGACACACTTCGTGTTGCCCAGGAGACTGCCCGTGACGACCGCTGGACCTGCCGACCGGATCAATCTGTTCGACTTCACCTCGCCGTCGATGCGGGCCTTTCATATGGCTTGGCTGGCGTTCTTTCTGTGTTTCTTCAGTTGGTTCGGCTTGGCTCCGCTGATGCCGATCATTCGCGAAGAGTTGCATCTGACCAAGGAGCAGATCGGCTGGTGCCTGATCGGGTCGGTGTCGATCACGATCATCGCCCGGCTGATTATCGGGAGCATCTGCGACAAGTATGGACCACGCAAGGCGTACGCCACCTTACTCGTTGTCGGCTCGCTGCCGGTCATGGGGATCGGGCTGGCGAATGACTTCACCAGCTTCCTGTTCTTCCGCACGCTCATCGGCATTATCGGGGCCGCCTTTGTCATTACGCAGTATCACACGTCGGTGATGTTCTCGCCGAAGTGCGTGGGAACCGCGAATGCGACGACCGCTGGCTGGGGGAACTTCGGCGGTGGAGCGACCCAGGTCGCGATGCCGCTGATGCTGGCCGGGCTGATGTCGATGGGGTTCTCGCAGGCCGTCGGGTGGCGGTTGTGTATGGTGATCGTCGGCGTCATGTGTTGGGGCATGGCCTTTGCCTATTACAAGCTCACACAGGATCGGCCCGATGGGTACGTTCCCCCCGCCAAAGGACCGAAAGTCTCCATGGCCACAGTCTGCCGCGACCGCCGCGTGTGGGGCTTGTTCCTGGCTTACGCCGCTTGCTTTGGCACCGAACTGACGATGAAGAACATCGCAGCTCTCTACTACGTCGACCACTTCGCCGAGCTCAAATCGGTCGACATGCTGACCGCCGCCAAGTACGCCGGAATGCTGGCCGCTCTCTTCGGGGCCACGAACATCTTCGCTCGCACACTGGGGGGCCTGTTCTCGGATCGCTGGGGAACCGAGGGGAACCTTTCAGGCCGCGTTCGCTGGTTGTTCGCGACGCTGCTCGGCTGCGGGTTGGCTCTGATGCTCTTCTCCCAGATGCGCAGTTTGTACGCAGCTGTGCCCGCGATGTTGCTGCTCAGCACGCTGACACAAATGTCTTGCGGAGCGACCTTTGGAGTGGTGCCGTTCATCAACCGCAAGGGGCTCGGGGCTGTCGCCGGG
>JANOKO010000603.1:0-6186 GCA_031419335.1 Planctomycetota bacterium | reverse complement strand
GAACCGGCGGCTAGCGCCGGGCCGCTCACTCGATTCACCGCGAGCCCTGCGGGGCACGAAGTTCCGCAGGTAATTGCAGCTCTGCACCAGTGCTGCCTGACGAGAGGAGAGTGAGTCCTCGTATGCCCGGTCTTCGACCTCGACGCATACCGCCCCGCGATAGCCGCAGTCGGTCAGCGTCGAGAAAAACTGCCCCCAGTTCACGTCACCCATCCCCGGCAACTTCGGCGTATGGTACTCAGACGGGTGGGCCATGATTCCGACCTGATTGAGCTGGTCGCGATCGATGCGGACATCTTTGGCATGCACATGGAACAGCTTGTGTTTGAACTCCCGTAGCGCGGGGAGGTAGTCCATCATCTGCCAGACAAAATGGGAGGGGTCGAAGTTCAAGCCGAAGAAGTCGCTCGGAATCTCCTCGAACATCCTGCGCCAAATCGCAGGGGTTGTGGCCAGGTTCTTCCCGCCGGGCCACTCGTCGCGGCTGAACGACATCGGACAGTTCTCGATGCCGATTCGCACTTGCTGCTCTTCGGCGTACATCACCAGAGGCCGCCATGTGGCGAGAAACTGTGGCCAGTTGTCATCGACCGATTTCGTCCAGTCCCGCCCGACGAAGGTGTTCATCCGCCCGATCCCGAGTTGGGACGCTACGGCGATGACGCGCTGGATATGCTGAATGGCGTGGAAAGCTTCATCTTCATCCGGCGTCAGTGGATTGGGATAGTACCCCAGCCCACTGATTGAGACGCCGTAGTGCGACACCATGTCCCGCAGTCGGTCAGCATCGACGGAGCTAAACTCTGTCACATCGACATGGGTGACTCCCGCGTAACGCCGTTCGGCCTGGCTGACTGGCCAGCACATTAGCTCAACACAGTCATAGCCGGTATCAGCAGCAAATTCGAACACCTGCTCCACAGTTTGATCGGGGAGGATGGCACTGACGAATCCGAGTTGCATGGCGAGACTCCACAGAGAAAAACCGAAACAGGAGCGTAGTGTCTGGAAAGTGGGTTCTCCACCTCCCCGTTTCGAATTTTGTGCCGCAGACTCGAATTCTCCCCGCTCAGGAAGCCGACTTATAGAGCGTCCACCACCTCAACCAATCCCGCTGGTCATACCCAAAGTCCTGCTGCGTGATCTTCTGGAGCGCTTGGAGGACTTGGGAATTTCGCATGTCCGATTTGACCGTAACAGTCCGCGTGATTTTGGGGCGATCGTCATTCACGCGGTAGCCGTAGGGCAATTGTCCCAGTCGGTTCATCATCTCGATATTGTTCGGCTGCGTCCCGGTCGATCCAGGAGCCAGCATGGTCGGCGTGCCGTTGGGACCGACCCCAAAATTGACATCGCTCGAGGTATCGGGCACCTGAATCTTGTAGCGGTGGGTCGTAATGAGGGCATCGATCAGATCGGGAATCACCCTCTCGTCCCCGCATTCGCCGATGACAATGGCAGCCCGCTGAACCACATCGTTCGACGGATCTTTCAGTCCCGGCAAGCAGTATTTCACGACATCGGTTTTCTGGTCTTCATCAATTGTGGCCAGAGCCAAGCGGAAAATCGGCTCGTATCCCTCTGACAGTAAGCTCTGTGACAGACGCCGAACCGGTTTGGAACCTTTGAGTTGTCCGGCCACCTCGACGAACAGTTGGCGATAGTCGGAGTTCTGCTGCTGGCCCAGATAGTTCCACAGCGCAGCGACCGCATCGGGATCTTGAATCGCTCTCAGATTCAGCAGCCCTTCGGCGTTTCGCCGCTGGTCACGTCCCCCCAACCACCCCGTCCATTGCTTCACCTTGGGAAACCAGACCTGTTCGGCTGCCCGCTCGGCTTCCGTCTGTTCCAACAGTTCGAGTTCCAGTCGGGTCATGTACTTGCCGTTATGCTTCACATAACCCTGCTTACCCTTCGCTTCGTCGACGGACATCCAGTCTCCTTCATAGCGGATGTGCCCGACCGACCGGTGGATGACTTCATTGTCCGGATCGAGTTCGAGCAACAACTCCAACTGCTCCACCCGTTGGGCCTTCAATTGCCGTGAGACGCACCAATCGGCAAGTTGCTGGTGGGCCTCTATGGTATGCGGGATCTCGCGAGAGCGGGTGATGTACTCTTCGATCGTGGGAGACCGCATCTGAACCGAGTCGACCTCGGTACGGGGGATGCTGATCGTCGCCCCGGTGAATGAGACGATGGTCAGCTCGGGATCGCGCGTCTTGTCATTGCCCTTGACCAGCGCCCCGCGCAGCTCACCGCCGTTTTTGAGCCGCACGAGATCGGCCAGCGTCTCGCAAGGGATGGTCCACTGAGCCACCAGCAAGGCGAAGATCGTGATTGAGCAGCCACGCAGTCGCACAGAATGCCCCCAAAGTTTGAATCCGCTTCAGTGGCTTAGAGTACCACCTGGAGCTCGCGAACGCGAGAAGAATCCTGCAAATCACATCGTTGGTGTGATCCGGGCGTTGGGGTGACGCCGGAGTACGTGGGATTGAAAGGTGAACCTGACCGCCGTAACCTCTTGTGACTCAGTCGCCCGGAACTCAGCGTGGGAACTGGGCCACCGCCATCCGAGCCATCATCGGAACGCCCCGTAATCGTGAGGGGCGAGATTGACCGCTGATGCCGCTGCGGCAGTCTGAGCTTGTTGAAGCATTCGAATCCCTCTCGACCTCCGCAGAAAGTGAATCGGTGCCTGATGCCTGAAATACTGCTTGTGTTGAGTCGCTGGGGCGGACTCCGCGTCGCCATCTTGTGGCTGCTTCTGTCACCGGCCAGCTCAGCGTTCGGCTCGGAACCGATACAGCAACCACTCACACAGCCACTCCCCTATCAGGTGGTACAACGAGTCGGCATCACCCCCGGAGCAGGCTACGCCTTCGTTCCCGTGCATGGCGAAGTTCCCGTCGGGGCTGAGAACGCCGCTTGGGAGTATCGGGCGACCCCCGTCGGAGTGGACCAGGACACCGGCTGGAAGACTCTGACCACTCAGATTCAAGGCGGCAAATTCACAGCCCAGGCTCGAATCGCTGCCGGCTGGTTTCGTCTGGAGATCCGCAGCCGCGTCGGTGATGCCGTGGTTGCGGTGAGTTCAGTCGAACCCTTAGGAGTCGGCGAAGTCTTCATCGTCGCAGGTCAGTCCTACGCGACCAACTGCAACGATGAACGTTTCAGGATCAGCGATGCTCAGGAACGAGTTGTGGCGTTCGATTCCGCCACGGGCAAATGGGTCGTCGCGCATGACCCTCAGCCAGTTGCCGATGGCAGTGACGGCGGCTCCATCTGGCCACCTCTGGGGGATGCGCTCGTGAATGAATGGGGAGTCCCAGTGGCCTTTACGAATGTCGCCTGGGGCGGAACCTCCTCACAGCAATGGATGCCCGACGGAGATCTGCACAAGCGACTGTTGCAAACCGGACAAACACTGGGACGGTTCCGCGCAGTCCTCTGGCAGCAGGGGGAATCGGATGTCATCGCGAAGACGGCTGCGGAGACCTACATCTCCAACATCCGTGCGATTCGTGAGACAGCGGCCCAAGCGTGGGGCTTCGATCCACCGTGGCTGCTGGCCAAGTCAACGCTGCATCCGACTGTCTACAACGACCCCGAGGGAGAAAACCGTATTCGCGGAGCGATCGACTCCCTGGCGAAGCTGAAGGGGTTCCGCCCCGGTCCGGACACCGACACCCTCAAGAACGAAAACCGCGGCGACGCCCAGTCACGTCGGCACTTCAGCGGAGTCGGGCAACAGAACGCGGCTCAGTTGTGGCTGGCCGCGATTCGTCAAGTAATACTTCCCGAGTCATCAAAGAGTTCACTTCGCGTGGGTGTCGCCGAAGCCGATATCACCCCGCCGGTGGGCTTCCCGATGGCGGGCTATTACCACGAACGGCTCGCGGAGGGGGAGATTGATCCCCTCAAGGCCAAGGCCATTGTCTTTCGCGACGGGGAAACCGCCGTGGCCATGGTGATCTGCGACCTGATTGGTATCGCAACGGATTTGAAGAACGAGGTTCGTCGGCGCGCCTCGGAGAAAACCGGAATTCCCGCCTCGAATATCTCAATCTCCGCGACGCACTCACATACGGCCCCTGATTACATGAAGGAGTTGTACCTGAAACTTGGCAACGAGCCGCAGGAACCGCTACGCGCCGCATACATCGACAAACTGATCGGCGGTTCGGTCGATGCGATCGTGCAAGCGGACGCCGCAGCCCAGCCCGTGATACTGGAATCGGGGTCGGCGACACAACGCGAACCCGTGTCGTTTAACCGCCGCGCGGTCACACGAGATGGCAGCGTCAAGACCTGGATGGGAGCCGACCACCCCGACTTCATCCGCACCGCTGGTCCCATTGATCCGCAGATCGGTCTGCTTTCGATTCGAGACCAGAGCGGAAACCCACTGGGGATACTCAGCAACTTCGCGTTACATCTGGATACCGTTGGCGGTATGAAATGGAGTGCTGACTACCCGTTCTTCATCGAACGCTCGCTCCGCCAATCGACCGGATCCAACGTGATTTCTGTGTTCGGGAACGGGTGCTGCGGGGATATCAATCATGTGAACCCCCGCAGCAGCATTCGGAACAAGGCCGACTTCATCGGCCAATCGATTGCCGAGTCGATCATTCGCGACTTGCCCTCACTTCAGTTGTTGAAGCATCAGAGACTTGTCGTGAAATCGTGTGTCGTGCAACTGCCGCTGCAGGATGCAACGGAAGCCGAGGTCGCCCAGTCGATTCTGATTCTCGACAGAGCCAAACGAAAGGAAACCGTTGAGTTTCTGGAACATGTCACTGCGTACAAAAAGCTGATTCTCGATCAACTGAGGCACCAGACCCCTCATGCGAAGACGGCGGAGCACATCACATGGGGACTCAGCCGTGCGCTCGCCGGGATTGGAGAGACGCTGCCGGTGGACATGACCGTCTTCACCCTCGGTGATGACATCGCCATCGTCAGCCTCCCTGGGGAAGATTTTGTAGAACTGGGTCTGGCGATCAAACAGGGTTCACCGTTCCGCACCACGATTATTATCGAACTCTCGAACTGTGTGGAATCGATCTACGTCCCCACCCGCGCGGCCTGTGCGGGGGGCAGTTACGAAGTCACGAATTCCACGACACTTCCGGGTTCGGGGGAGATGCTGGTCGAGGCGGCACTGACACTGTTGCGCGACGCGGCTGTGACACAGTCAGCAGCCAAGTCGAATTGAATGGTCGAGGGAGGACGACTTCACAGCGGAAGGCACTGTCCACTCGCCTCAGTTTTGAATGAGGAGTGATCGACGGGTGGTGCCCTGCCCTGCCCTGTTTTCGTGCCGGACGAGAAAAACTGGAATCGCCCTGTGTGAGCAATCCCATCGCTGGCCAAAACGCTGCTCTGGGCTGGATCATCCCGCTCGCCTCATTGAGCGTTCAGCCCCCGGCATCAATCGCTCTGTATGCGCTGTGGAAAGATCCTCTTGCTAGCATACCCTTCGGATGAAGTGCCTACCCCGGTTGCTCGACAATCTCTGGAGCTTGCCCACACATGAGTCTCACACGTCGCTGGTGGTTGAAGTTTGCGTCAACTTGGTTCGGGACCGCGCGTTGGCAACCAGTATTAGCGGGAGAGGTGGTTACAAAACCGATGCCAGTGGGAGCCCCCTTTGGCACTGAGTTCCCGAACCTCGACTCGCTGGCCACCGGCGATTGGTGGAAGCGCCCCCTGCCAAAGGGCCCGAACCCGCCGCCGCCGATGGATGTGCCTCGGAATGAGGTCGTGGCGTTTGCCCTCTACGCGCACGAGGGCGGGGTCTTGAAGATCACCGCTCAACTCTATCCGCTGAAGCCGGACGAGGACCGCGCGGTGCGGTTGGAGTTTCAGCGGAACGCGGAGTGGGTCGAGGTGGCCCGCGTCGAGGTCGTGCTGCCGGGGTGGAGTGCCCACTTCCGCGTGACGGAGTGGGACTCGACGCAGTCAGTGTCCTACCGCGTGCGGCACGGCGAAGCGGCGCTGTTCGAGGGATTCATCCGCAAAGACCCGGTCGACAAGGACGTGATCGTCATCGCCAACATGTCGTGCAACTCCAGCCGCACGACCGGCCTGCGTCCCGAGATCATCGAGAACCTCAAACGCCAAGACCCCGACCTGCTGTTCTTCGCCGGGGACCAGACCTACCGCCACACCGAACACACA
>JANOKO010000602.1:0-3464 GCA_031419335.1 Planctomycetota bacterium | reverse complement strand
CGCCGCAATCCAATCCGCCATGACACCCCTCCTTGCGCCGCCAAGAACCATCAGTCCTCTTTGATGCTGCGCAAATGTCGTGCCATGAAATCGGAGACTTGTGTGTAAGGATGAGAGCAGAGTTTGGGACCGAGGGCAAATTCCCCAAAAAGTCGGATGAACCCATTTCAATTTGTTTGAGATTTCCCAGAATCCCCAGGTCATGCGGCGAAGTCTGCATCGACCATATGGTAGTCATCCCAATTCCTGTTGGAGAACTCATGTGTCGGAAACCACAGAGCCTGACTGGGACAAAGTCATCGACAAGCACTCGGAACGTGTGTTCCGGATTGCTTTTCGAATTCTTGGTTCCGTCCACGATGCCGAAGATATCAGCCAGGATGTATTCACAGAAGCGATGTCGATTCATCAGCATGGTCCCATACGCACCTGGACCGGATTGATGGTGCGGCTAGCGACCGTCCGATCGATCGACCGCTTGCGGAAAAACCGCAAGCAACCGAGTCCGCTCCCGGCCCATGAAGATGAAGCGTTCTCTGTCAGGCCGCAACAGGAACAGGAGCTGATCGCCTCTGAACTGGCGATGTGGCTCCGCAATGAGATTCGCCAGCTCCCCGACCAGCAGGCGGCGATTTTCAGCTTGGCCTACTTCGAGCAACTCTCTCGCAACGAGATCGCGTCCGCGCTGGAGATCTCACCCGAGACGGTTTCGACCACGCTCTACAAGGCGCGACAGAAGCTCTCTGACCGCTTAGCCGTCATTCAAGGAGACAAGTCATGAACATGAATCCTGAAAACCAGAATCACCCGGAACTGGATGGTCCACTCGAAAGTGCTGTGTGGGCCGTGCTCAGCGTTCCCGTGCCGGCGGATGCAATTGAGCGAGTCAAACAACACGCCCGAGTTGCAGCAGCGACCAGCGCTGCGCCGCCCCCCACAGCCACCCGTTCCCACATCCTCACTCGGAGAATGCTGATGAAAACTCTGTTGGCTTCCACTGGTGTCGCCGTCATGGTGGTCGCCGCCCTGTTCCTGTCAACGGGGTTTGGCTCGCACTCGCAGGCCTACGCCGAGGTGTTGAAGCAAATCAAGGCGGCACGCACGCTGACCTACACCAACTACGTGTACATCGAGACGCAGGCAGAGCCGGCTAAAACGAAGGAGTATTGCGCCGCAGATGGTCGTCGCCGGAGCGAACATGGTTCCTTGACCTCGATTTTCGATGATCATTCGATGATCCGCCTGACACTGATTGGCGACACGAAGACCGCCATGGTCATTCCTCCGAGCAAAGATCAGGCCAGTCTTCCCAGTTACACGCAGCAAGACTGGCTGGAGTCGCTCGCCAGACTGAGTGACAAGCCCGACAAAGAACTCGGCGAGAAGCAGCTCGATGGCCGGACCGTGATCGGCTTTGAAGCCTCGCACGGACCGACGAAGTTTACACTCTGGTTGGATGCCCAATCGAAGCAGGTCGTACGAATCGAACTCGATCATCCAGGAATTCAAGGCATGCCCGCCCTGAAGTCGGCGATGACCGACTTCCGCTTCGACGAGCCGCTCGATGAGTCGCTCTTCAGCCTGGAAGTCCCCGCTGGCTACAAGATCATGGAACTCAATCCCGTGGCGATGGAACAACTGCTCGACGGCGAGCTTAACATCGTCGAGGCCCTGCGGGGTTACACGAAGAAAGCCGACGGCAAGTTCCCCACGAGTCTCACCGACTGGGGCGACTGGGCCGGGTTGCTCTCCAAGGACTCCACGGATGGCACATTGAGTCCCGAGACAATCAAAGTCATGGGACACCTGGGAGCGATCGTGCCGTTCCTGACCGGCCTGTCCCAGGACGACTATGCGTACGTTGGTGACGGAAAAACCACCGAAGAGACCACCGAGATCATCTTCTGGTACAAGAACAAAGCCGGTGTCTACCGGGCCATCTTCGGGGATCTGTCGGTCAAGGATGTGACGAAAGAGCAACTCCCCTCTCCAGCCCAGGTGGGGAAGAAGGGACAGATCCCTGCTGGAGACAGAGTGGTGAAGATCGCCCAGCTCCCTGCTGGGTTCTCCCCCCCGACTGCACTTCCCGAAGCGGAAGGGAACGTCGTCGAGGCTCTGCGGGGTTACTCCCACAAAGCCAAAGGGAAATACCCCAAGAGCCTCACCGAGTGGGGCGAATGGACCGTCCTGTTCTCAGAAGACTCGGCCCAAGGAAAGCCGAGTCCAGAGACTACTCGGACGATGAAGAGTCTCGGAGCGACCTTGCCGTTCCTGACCGGCCTGTCCAAGGACGACTATGCGTACGTCGGTGAGGGCAAGACGACCGAAGAGGCCACCGCGATCATCTTCTGGTACAAGAACGAGGCCGGTGTCTACCGGGCTATCTTCGGGGATCTGTCGGTCAAGGATGTGACCAAAGAACAGCTCCCTATCGCGGACATTGAGTAGTGACTCGAACGGATTGACTCGACAGTCGCCATGTTCGCCAGAACGTTGCGACTGTTTTTCTTTGCGCTTGACCACTCGTTCCACAGCGCCTGGTGCTACTACTGGCTTGCCCAGCAGTGGACCGCTGGACGTGGGATGTTAGGGGATGGTGACCTAGGAAACACAAGGCTTTCTCTCAGCGATTACCCCAGCAAGTCTGGCGGAAACGGAGTCATTCGCAGTGTGGCACCTCCCTGAAAGAAAGGCGGTTGTCAAGGGGTGGTTGGCGTGGTTTTGCTTTCCGGATCATCCGACTCTTAGGGGGGATTTCGGTTGGCCTGGCGGCATAGGGAATTACGGAGGCATGGCTCCGATGTCTAATGTACCTGTGCCCAAGAGAAGCCCCTGGCCGAGAACCTCGGCCAGGGGCTGACACGCCCTTGTCACATCGGAGACCAGGATATTCCTGGGCAGGTTGCTTCCCAGCAGAGCCTGCATCCGCTTTTCCTGGCGGGGCATTGCAGCATAACGACACATCTCTATGCAACCATTGGCCATCATCGGAGCCATGCCTTGAAAATCCACCCCGTCACGGGACAACCCTCAAATAGTCTGATGAACTGCTTTCTGGATCAGGACGAGCAAGCACCTAGACGCTGCATCGGCATTTTTTGCAGAGTGAACACTGTCTCTCAAAAATCCGATGAAATCGTATTGACCCCATTGGAAATCACGCATAAGTTCCCCGCGTTCGATCGCTGACTGCGGCAGAACAACTCGCGACGAGTCGATGCCAGCCAAGGATGGCTTGGCACGGGAGGTCGAAGGCATGGATGCCGACGATTCCCGCTCTTTCTTCTCGCTGTGGCGTTGAGCTGTGTGTGAGCGAATTCTCATCGCCCCCGGAAATAGCTTGAGTCCAAAGCCCCCCTAGGACTCGCTGTTTCCGGGTTTTTTTTCTTTGGCCACTTGAGTGACTGGCCACAATTCGATAGGTCACACTTGACCCCGGTTCTCAGGCAGAATGATTGTTCTCT
>JANOKO010000601.1:0-1498 GCA_031419335.1 Planctomycetota bacterium | reverse complement strand
AGCGCTAAGGCAGGCGAGTGAAAAAGCCTCCCCGTAAGACGGCCTTTCCAGGCCGTCTAGCTGCCCCGTCAAGGATTGATTCTGGGGTAGAGCCTCCCTCGGGAGGGCGAAGCTCCTGCCGAGCCGCAGCCACTAGACAGCGCGTCCCCTGGCTCGCGGCTCAGCAGGAGCTTCGCCCTCCCAGGCGGGCCTGGCTCAACCCCAATTCCAAGCCTTGACGGGGCAGCTAGACGGCCTGGAAAGGCCGTCTTACGGGGAGGCTTTTTCACTCGCCTGCCTTAGCGCTTTGCCCGGTACGCGACGGCCATGATCGCGGCGACGGCGGTATAGAGTTGGGGCGGGACGGCGCGTCCCACATCGATATGCTTGTAGAGCGTGCGAGCCACGGGTTTGTTCTCGGTGACGTGGATCCCATGCTGCCGCGCGACTTGCTTGATCCGTTCAGCTCGTCGTCCGGAACCTTTCGCGACGACGAGCGGTGCCGCCATGTCCGGGGTATAGCGGAGTGCGATGGCCAAGTGGGTCGGGTTGGTGATGATGACAGTGGCTTGCGGAACGTTCTTGATCCCCCGTTCCTTCCGAGCTTCGCGTTGCAGCTTGCGCTGTCGGCTCTTGACCTGGGGGTCACCTTGTTCCTCGCGGGCTTCTTGCTTGAGTTCCTCGCGGGTCATCATCAATTGGCGTTCGTGCTTCCAACGCTGGAGGGCGTAATCCAATAAGCCGACGATCAGCATCGCCACGCCCAACCAGAGCATCGCACGGGAAACGATGAGCGAAGTTTCGACCAGCCCCTGCCGCAGTGGAAGGCGTCCGAGTGAATGGATGACTGGCCGATCAAGCACAAAGCGCCAGCCGAGAAGCCCCACAACGAGAAGCAGCTTGAAGAGCGTCCCTGCGAGTTTATGAACCGACGTCCCGGATGCGATGCGACTCCACCCCTGCTCGGGTGAGAGCCGGTCCCACTTCGGGGCGAGCGCTTCCATTCGCCAATGAAAACCGGTCTGTGCGAAGCCCACCGCCCATTGCAAGACCCAGATGATGAGGAGCGGTGTCAGGCAACAAGTGGCGACACCTCCCATCAACCACGCGGCGCTGGCCTGCGTTTCGATGAGAGTCCAATCTGTGACAGCGAGTTTGCTCAATGCTGAACGCATCAAGTCAGCGGTGCGGGCCAGCAACGTGGGCCCTTGCCACTGAAGCAATATCGAGACGACACAACAGACGGCACCGATCATCAGATCGCTGCTGTACGCGACCTGCCCCTCGGCGCGGGCCTGCTCGCGCCGACGTGGTGTCGCGTCTTCGGAACGTCCTTCCATGTCCGGTTGGGCCATCGTGTCGTGCCGACCTTATGTAAGTGAAGGGAATTCACGTCCTCCGTAGGACGGCTTTTCCCGGCCGTCCTCGATCGACTCTGCATCTAATCTCCGCATGTTCTGGAATGATGTCTCATTCCGGCTCCCCTCTCCCCCCCCGGGAGAGGGGTTGGGGGTGAGGG
>JANOKO010000600.1:0-6630 GCA_031419335.1 Planctomycetota bacterium | reverse complement strand
CTGCAGGATGCGGCACACCTTGGCGACGGGGGCCGCCTGGTCCGGCGTATGCACATCGGTCGTGACCGGGAAGCCGGTCCTCTCGGAGGCCCGAGCCAGAATCTCCAACCCCTTCTCCAGGCCGGGGCCGCGGAAGCTATCGATGCTGGTGCGGTTGGCCTTGTCGAAACTGGCCTTGAAGACGATTTGGAGGTTGTCACGGGCCGCGAGTTCGGCGAGTTCGCCGCTGACGTGGCGAATCAGCTCCTCGTTCTCAATGACGCAGGGGCCAATGATGAACAGCAGCGGCTGACCGGGGCCGCAGAGGTAACGATCGACACGGACGGGATTGTTGGGCACGGGAGAGTCCTTTCGGGGGAGCTGTCCGCGATCAGCGGTCAGGCAGAAGTTATCAACAATCAGTTGTTAGTTTAAGAGGAGGACTCTGGGGCACCAGTGTCTGAGAAGTGCAGCGGCGATTGATTTCTGTAACCAATCCCGCCACTGCCGAAGCCGAGACCGATGACTCGCGCAGGCCCTCTTCGCAAGCGGCTCCGCGAACCGCGATGACATCCGGACCGCACGGAAGCAGCAGCTGGAGATCACTGGCATTCACCCGACCCGCGAAGGCCACGGCCACCTGATGGGCATGGGCATGTGCGACGATCGACCGCAACTCGGTCGCGGGGATCAAGTCCACGAGTCGATCGCCGGACTTGTCGAACGTGTCGATCAAGAACGCCCGGCAGTCCCCCTCGATCGCGGCCTCCAGCACCTCGATAACCGACGGCGCACCCGCTCGGTCCGCATCCGCATAGGCCACGGCCACCCAATCCAACGGCTTCCCTCGCAGTACATCAAACTCGGTCCGCAGCTGTCGCCAGATTGCAACCCAATAGCGTTCTTGCACCAGCCCTGCCAGCCCGAGCTTGGCGAACTGCAGGTGCGGCGGGAGGACCGGGACCGGGGCGAGTTGCCAGTCGAGAACTTCGCCAAGCGCGGCACTGATCGCGGTCGGCGAAACGGTCTTGGCGGTGGCACAGATCAAATACAAATCGGCCAGCGAGGCCATCCCCAGCGGCCCGCGAGACGGCTCCTTGATGTCGAGAATCCCCGCGCCGCCACTCAACGCATCCAGAGCCTCTGGCGGGGAGCGAACGCTCACCAAAAGTTGCGGCGAGTCGAACGAAGCAGGAGTGGTCCCCGTGATGGGAAATGACATGGCAGGCATCGAACAGCGGGTCCACTTAGAACGATCCAGGGCGAGGAAAACATAGTGTGACACATCAGCCGAGTTGGCGAAATTGAACGCCACAGTCAGCCCGACGCATCAAAACGGGGAACTCCTAACTGACTCAATGCGGACGGCTGACGGCTGACGGCTCCCTGATCGTCCGGTAGAGTGCCGTTGCCCCGTTCCAGGACTCCCCCATGACCACGACACAAACTCTTGATGATCTCCAGGCCCGCATCCAATCGGGTTACCCGGTGCTGTGGCTGCGGACGTATGAAGAGGACCGGTGGGAGGGGCTCCTGGCCTCGATGGCAGAGGAGTTGGAGTACGGAGTGGTTACGTGGGCGTCCACTGTCGGGGCCTCGCCAGCGATCAGCGAGATCGAGAGTTCCAATCTCTATGAGTTTCTCAAATCGCTCGACCAGTATCCGCCGCAGCATTTATTTCTTCTCAAGGATGTCCACCTCTGCCTTCAGGATCCACAGGTCATTCGTTGCGTGCGCGACCTGCTTCCTCAACTGACTGCGCGACAACAGACGCTCCTCTGTCTCGGTCCTGTCGAGCAGATTCCCATTGAATGGCTCAAGGATGTCACGCTGATCGAACTGCCGTTGCCAGGACTGGACGAAATGCGAGAGGAGTTGGTGAATGTCTTGGCGGACAAAACTCCGCCGCTCGACCTGAGCGCTCGACAAGAAGAGCATATGGCAAAAGCCGTGATGGGACTGACAGCCCGTGAAGCCCGCAAGGCGTTCGCCCGCGCACTGCAGGGGCGCGACAGCGTCGATGACCAAGTGTATGCCGCGCTGGTCGCTGAGAAACGTCATATGGTGCAAGGGTCCGACTTACTGGAGTTCTTCGATCTGGATGAAGGAATCAACGATATTGGCGGGCTAGAGGGGCTCAAAGACTGGCTGCTGCAGCGTGCCGAAGCCTTTAGCACCGATGCTCGAGCACGCGGCATCTCGTTCCCCAAGGGAGTCCTCCTCGCGGGGGTGCAAGGGTGCGGCAAGAGCCTGAGCGCGAAGGCGATCGCCCGCGTGCTGGGATTTCCGCTCGTGCGGATGGATCTGTCCAATTTGCTCGATTCCACGCGAGGAACTTCGGAGCAAAACCTGCGCGAAGTTCTGCGATTGATGGAGACGATTTCGCCGTCAGTGCTATGGCTGGAAGAAATCGACAAGGCCTTCGCCGGGTTTGACACGGAAGCCGGGAGTGATGCGACCGTGGCCCGGCTCGTGGGGCGGTTCCTGACGTGGTTGCAAGAACACACTTCCCCCGTGTTCGTGGTCGCCACTGCCAACAATATCTCCAGGCTCCCCCCAGAGCTGTTGCGGCGCGGGCGATTTGATGAGTTGTTCTTTATTGACCTGCCGAATTATTACGAACGGCAGACAATCTTCGGCATTCACCTCCAGAAACGCGGGTGGAAACCGGAAAAGTTCAATCTCCTGCGGCTCTCAGAAGCCACCGATAGCTACAGCGGGGCCGAGATCGAAACCATCGTCAACTCGGCCATCATCGAGACCTATAGCGCTGGCAATATGCTGACCGAGGACGACCTCATCGTGCAACAGGAGCTGCTGGTCCCCCTTTCCAAAACGATGGAGGATCAGATCTTCAACCTCCGCGAATGGGCCCGCACTCGCTGTCGCCCCGCCACCCCCGACAGCCGCGTTCAGAAGATCATGGAGGAGGAAGAACGTCGCGGGGAAACCGTCACGGGAGACGGAAGCCAAGTCCGCCCTCAACTCAAGTGGGTCCAACTCGCCGAACATGGTCAATTCGCAGCTGCCGTCGTCGAGTACGTGCGGTTTTACGACAACACGCGGTGGGACAAGCTGCTGCAAGACTTCGCCCAGTACACGACCACTTCGGGCGAGTTCGGACTGGTGCTGCGTCACGATACCAAAGTGGTCGTCTGGACCCGCATGAGCATGGAGTTCGCGGACTGGCTGTCGGACTTCATTGCCAAGAAGCTGATCTTTCTGAATCCCACCTCAGCCGAGAACTACACGGAGACGAAGCATCCCGCACTGCCGGTTTTGATCGAACTTCCAGAGAAGAAAATCGACAAGCCGCATTGGATGCCGTTCACGTTGCGACTGGTGCCGCCGCCAATGGGGAGTGCCCAGTTTGGACGAGTGGCAAGAATTCGCCTGGGACGCAATTAAACGTCCCCCGGGCCGCAACCCAATCGTCTCGACACAACTCCCCACTCCGAAGGGGTCACAGCCCATAGCCAGATTCGAGCCTGCCACAAAGGGTGATGGGATCCGGCTGTTGAGTGGTGTCGAGACCGAACCCCTGCTGCCTGACGGAGGCGGGGCTTACGAAAGAGCTAGCCCAACTACCGGAACCGATCGAACAGCTTCATCGCACGGCTCAAGAGGCCCGGTGTTTCAGCCATGGTAATCTGTTCCTGGAGCATTTCGTGCAGATCCGTTTCATCGGGGAGAACGCTCTTCGCCATGTCCAGCCAGCTCTTGGACGACTGAAGTAGACCCGCTGAGATGCCGATGGCGACCTGACACATGGCCAGCATGCGGAACTCCGTGAAGTGCAGTTCGGACTTCGCCATGACTATGCGAGTCAGATCGCGGGCCTCCTGCCATTGGCCACGCTGAGCCAGTTGGATCGCCACGGCCATCCGCGCGAACCCGTAATCGGGCCAGCGCTCATGAATCACCTGCACCGCCCGTTTGTAGTCATGACCCATCCGGCCCATCTCGCGAACCGAAGCCAAGTTAAAGTGGTGTCCGGGATCCTCCGGTTCCATCCGAACGGCCTGTTCAAACAACTTCTCAGCCAGCATGAAATGATCGTCTTGCAGGGCTTCGTGAGCACGTTGCAGTACAGACCGCAGGACGGGGTCGGTCGGCTCCCTCAGCGGCTCACGGGTGATCTGGAAGCTGAGGGACATCACTTCGGATGGCTTCCCATTCATCCAGGTCTTCAGGAGTTTCTCAGGGTGTCGACCGTGCGAACGCACCGTCTCGATGGCCCGCATGCGGAGTGACAAGCTGCCCCAGCGCCCCTCGGCGAAGTCCAGCAACATATCCAGTGATTCGTCGTCCGCGACCATCTTGCAGAATCGGCAGGCGAACTCTCGTCCGCCGGGATCGCCTTGCTCCAGCAGCACGCGCATCAAACGCCGGATTGTTGGGTGCTGTCTCTGAATTTCGCGAGAAATGAGAGTGGCTTGTTCATTCGTCTGGCCATTGAGTCTATCCAGAAGTTCGTCAACCAGGGAACGCGGGAACAACTCATGCCGGGGGAAATACCACGCGCCATGGCGATCATCGACCGAACGATCCAGGTCCGCCAGATTCTCCACAGCCACCGGTATCCGGTAAATCTGGAGAGCCTCACGCCACAGCTTTCGAGCGGCTCGTTCGTCTCCCTGTCTGTACTCGGCGCACGCAGCATAGTGACGCAGCACGGCGCGGTAGACCGGATCGGTCTCCTTGTCCAGGTTCTGCTCAATCACTGGGCGAGCCCATGCCAGGAGTCGCTCTTCCTCACCCATCAGGGCCAATGCCTCAGCCACCTTGGTCCAACGCTCACCGCGTTCGGACGGAGTGGTCAACAGGTCGTCCAGTGCCCGCCGGGCTTCGTCGTCCCGCCCGAGCAGGTACAGCGAACGAGTCAGCGCAGCCCCCGCAAAGACGTTGCCAGGGACCGCCTCCAAGGCCGAGCGGCATTCGACGATCGCGTCGTCGTAACGACCCAGAAAACCTAACGCCATGGCCAAATTGTTGCGGATCGACTGACACTTCGGCCAGCGAGCAGCTGCGGGCGTGGCCAGTCGGACACCCTCCTCAAACTCACCCGCCTCCGTGGCCTCTCGGATCGCTTCATGACACGCCATCATCTCGTTACTGGGGTTCGGGCCCATCCAGCGGGTCACGCTGGCATGCGTCTCGCGGAAGACCGACAGGAAGACGCCGCACACTCGGGCTTCTTCCGTCCCCGGCCAGCGCTGCACGACAAGCTGTGCGGCTTGCTGACCCGCGTGAAAGTAGCTCTCCTGAAAGCATACTCCGGCATATTGCCGCCAGATCTCGCAGTCGTCGGGATGCCGTGCCACCCAATCCCGAGCTGCGCATCGCAACTCCCGGAACTGATTCGCATCCAAGCAGGCGTCCAAGTACCCCACAAACACGTTGCGATCATTCGGACGAGACTGCCGCATCGCCTTGAGTCGTTCGACGGCACCCACTGGGTCGATCTCGAGAAACTGCTCGATCCGGTTCTGGACCCGCGCGACTTCTTTCTGATGCAACTGCTTTGCTTTGAGTTTTTGCTGGCGCTCCGCCGCCTTCGCTTGCTTCCGATCCTTCGCCATGACACATCCTCCTTGAAACAAGGGCCGAATCTGAAAGTAAGTTGATGGACGAAATGCCCGTCGTCAATAGATATCCCCACAATGCAGTTGCGAAATCGCCCACCCCATGCGTAATCTCACACGCTGTCTCGGAAGGAACGCGAACCGGGGTCTGTTTGGTTCAATCTTCCGATCAACCTCAAGGAGTTGGGCATGCGCACACGTCGTTTGTCGTTTCTATTCGCAGTGATGGCTCTCATCGGGCTGGGGATCAGTTGGGGCTATGTCCAAGGGCAGGGACAAACTCGCAAGCCCGTGGCTGTAGCGGTTGCCACCGAGTCGCTGCTCCCCGAGGACAGCGTCCTGCTGGCCCGCGTCGATGGCTCGCTGCTGCATGCGGAGGCCTTCCAAAAGACTGCTGCGTATGACGCCCTGTACAAGAGTGGCTTGGTCAGTTTCTTTGAGAAGACCTTCAACCGGGCCAAGGGGCTGGCCGGACCGGTTCCGGTCAAACCGTACCTTGATGCGCTGAAGCTGATTTGCGACAAGGGGTTCTCCCTCGGCGTCTCACCCGGAATGGGAGACCAGGAGCCGCAGCCGTTCGGCGTCATCGTGCTGCATGAGGGGGCCAGCCTGGACAAGGTGTTGTCCAGCATTGTCCAACTGGGAGGCAACGGGCAACTCATGCTGGAGAAGAAGACCATCGGTAAGCGGACCGTTCTGCGGATGGACATTCCCGATTCTCCCGACGTGGAGGTCGGCTGGTGGGTGGAGGGTAAGCACCTCGTTGTGGCGGTCGGGATCAACGGCATCGCCCAGGCGATTGAAGTGGCCGACGGCAAGACACCAAACGTTACTACCAACCCGCTATGGGACAAGTATAGCCAGATGAAAGAGAGCGAGTTGACCTCGTTCGGCTGGCTCAACCTCGTGCCGCTACGGGCCATCTTCGGCGGCATGCCGGTCCCGACGCAGAACCAGGACAAGCCGACCAGCGTTCAGGAACTACTGATTGTGCTGGGATTAGACAACCTGAATTCGATCGGGATACAGGCGGGGATCAAGGACCGCTCGTTGACCTCGCTGACCT
>JANOKO010000599.1:0-3684 GCA_031419335.1 Planctomycetota bacterium | reverse complement strand
GCACGAGGACCAGCTGTACCGCATCGACCACTACCTCGGTAAGGAGACGGTTCAGAACCTGCTGCTGTTTCGGTTTGGAAACGCGATCTTCGAACCGCTCTTCAACCGCAACCATGTCGACCACATTCAGATCACCGTGGGCGAAACCCAGGGCATTGAGGGTGGACGAGGCGGGTACTACGATAAGGCCGGGGCACTCCGTGATGTGCTGCAGAACCACGTCCTGCAACTGCTCTGCCTGGTCGCAATGGAGCCGCCCGCCAGCTTCGAAGCCGAGTACATCCGCAACGAGAAGCTCAAGGTACTTCAGTCGCTCTCACCCGGTCGCCCCGGGGCCATCGACGAGTGGGCCATCGCGGGCCAATACGCAGCTGCCTCCATTAAAGGGAAGCGGACCAAGGCGTATCTCGACGAGGAGCGGATCGACCCCGATTCGCGGCGCGAGACGTTCGCCGCCCTGCAAGTGCGGATCGACAACTGGCGTTGGGCCGGCGTGCCGTTTTACTTGCGCACCGGCAAGCGTCTCCCCGCTCGCGTGACCGAGATCGCCATCCAGTTCAAGCTGCCGCCGCTGAATCTGTTTCACACCGTCGAATGTGAGGGGGACGTGTGCGGCATCGTCGACGCCCGCCCGAACACGCTGGTGTTCCACATCCAGCCCAAGGAGTCGATCTCACTCTCCTTCAGCGCCAAGCGACCCGGCATGCACTATCAGGTCCAGCCGGTGAACATGGACTTCAGCTACCAGGGTTCGTTCAGCGTGGGTCTTCCCGAGGCGTACGAGCGGCTGCTGCTGGATGCGATGCGTGGGGACTCGACGCTGTTCACTCGTAGCGATGAACTCGAAGCAGCGTGGCGGTTCCTCGACCCCGTTCTGAAAAACTGGGAGAGCCCACACCACCGGCCCGAGTTGTACCCGGCGGGCCAGTGGGGACCGAAGGCGGCGCATCAACTCCTGGAACGCAGCGGACGCGCCTGGCGAACCCCGGAAGTCGAGGCCGTTACGGCGAAGCCCGCTGGCACTTCGGTGACGACGGAGACCCCCGTCGAGTGAGCCGCTGAGCGGTCACTCTCCCAGACGTACATCCACACTCGCGCGGTGCGCTGTCAATCCTTCCTTGTCGGCCATCAGTCGCACCAGATCCGCATCAAGTGCGAGTCCCGCCTTGTTGTACGAGATCACCGATGATCGCTTAAGGAAATCGACCGCGCTGAGACCGTTCGCAAACCTGGCCGTCCCCCCCGTCGGCAGGACGTGCGAGGGCCCGGCAACGTAGTCGCCCAAAGCCACCGGGGTGTAGTGGCCCAGAAAGATCGCCCCAGCGTTTTGCACCTTGTTCAGCAGCCTCTCCGGATCGGCGGTCGAGATGTGCAGGTGCTCAGTCGCCAGTTCATCCGTCAATCGGGCCGCCTCTTCCTCATCTCGTGCGAGGATCATCGCTCCGTAGTGTTGCAAAGATTCGCGGGCCAAGTGTCCTCGCTCCAGTTGGGCCAGTTGCCGTTCAAGTTCAGCGTGAACCTGTGCGATGAGTGGCTCGTGCCACGTAATCAGCACGCCGGAACCGGGGCTGTGTTCGGCCTGTGAGATAAGGTCGGCAGCCACGAACGCGGGGTGTGCGGTCTCATCCGCCAGCACGATGACCTCGCTCGGGCCAGCGATGCTATCGATGTCGACTTCCCCGAACACATATTTCTTGGCCAACGCTACGAAGATATTGCCGGGGCCCACGATCTTGTCGACACGCTGTACCCCTTCAACACCATACGCCAGTGCGGCGACAGCTTGCGCTCCCCCGATACGGTAGACCTCGGTCACACCCAGCTCGTGGCACGCGGCCAGCAGATCGACATTGTATCCCCCAAACGGCGTCGGTGGCACGACGACCGCGATTTCCTGGACTCCGGCTGTCTGGGCGGGCACAACAGTCATGAGCAGGGTCGAGGGATACGCCGCCGCCCCGCCGGGGATGCAGACGCCCACTCGCCGCAACGGCCTGACCCTTTGCCGCAACTCGATTCTGGCATCGTCCGATTGCCGCACAATCCGAATATCGCTGGTAAGGACGGCCCGCTGATACTCGGTGATGTTGTCGCGAATGCGGCGGATCGTTTCGAGATATTTCGAGTCAGCAGCCCTGTGGGCCGTCTGGAGTTCCGCACTCGTGACACGCAGATTGTCGCGCGTGACCTCCTGTCGATCCAGGAGTTGGGTGTACTCCAGCACGGCGTCGAGTCCTTCGCGACGGACTCGCTGGCAGATTCGCTCAACAACTTGCGATGGTGTGAGTGGTTCGCCAAACAGCGATATCGTACGCACGCGACTGGCCTCGGAGACCACATTCCCGCGCGGGCTAAGCTTCTCCCGCAAGGCCATGAACAGACACATCGCATCGGCAGCGCGGCAATCGATGATAGGGAGAGTGAGGCTCATGGGGGCAACCGGGGAATGAACATCGTGGAGGTAGACTTATCATCCTCACCCGAGGGCACCTTGTCCAAGGAGTACCGACCGATGTCGTCAAAGCCATGCATACCGATCCAGTTCAGTTCTGGCTAGCGAAACCACACGAAGCGACAGCTCATCAGTTCGCGTTGATGGCTGGGGCACTCGCTGGCTGACTCATCCCTTCGACAGTCCGGTCGTTCAGACAGACAATCTCAACCGTCATTCCCTGCCCCCGTCCGCTCACCAGCGCGTTGTTAATCGGTGAGTCACTGGTGGATGCAGGCTATCCCATCAACCCCGGGATCGGTTTTCCCTGGTCAACGATCGGAGTCGGGCGTCCGGTGAAATCTTTGATCGCCGTTCCGTGGTCGATCCCCAGGTGGTGGTAGATCGTGGCCAGGAAGTCGCCCGGTCCGGCGTGGTGTTCGATCACATCTTCACCGCGCGGGTCGGTCGCTCCCAGGACTCGACCCGGCGTGATCCCGCCGCCCGCCCAGATGTTGGAGAAAGCGCGCGGCCAGTGGTCGCGGCCTGGCTGGACGGTTCCTGGAGGCCCGCTGGCATCACCGGCTCCGGTACTCGGCGAGTGCTCGATCTTCGGCGTGCGACCGAACTCGCCGGTCACGACGACCAGCACGCGCTTGTCGAGGCCCCGGTCGTAGATGTCCTCGATCAGCGCCGACACCGCCTGGTCATACGCCGCTGCGCGGAACTTCATCGCCTCGAAGACATGGACGTTGACGGCGTGGTCATCCCAGTTGTGGGTCCTTCCACAGAGCGGCCCGTTGAGGCTCGTCGTCAGTACATCCACCCCCGCCTCGATCAGGCGGCGAGCGAGGAGCAACTGCTGGCCCCAAGCGTTGCGGCCATATTTGTCGCGCGTGCGGTCATCCTCCTTGGTCAGGTCGAACGCTTCCTTGGTCTGCGGGTTGGTCAGCAGCGTCATCGCCTGCGTCTCGAACTCGTCGAGCGCGGCCAGCTCTCGCCGTTGGTCGAACGTCCGCTCCAGCGTGTCGAGGTTCTGCCGCAGCGTCGACCGCTTGCTGAGGCGACTGACCTCACCCAGATTCGACAGACCGATATTAGGCACCGAGAAGTTCGGCTGGTTCGGATCGCCCGAGACCGTGAACGGCGAGTACGCCTCGCCCAGATAGGCCGGGCCGTTGTACTCCAGCGGTGGGTTGATCCCGACGTACGCCGGGAGCGGGCACTGGCGCGGCCCTTCGAGCGAACGCATG
>JANOKO010000598.1:0-7802 GCA_031419335.1 Planctomycetota bacterium | reverse complement strand
ACCGGAACAGACCGTACAGCACCGGAAACGCTTTGGCGGTGTCACCGAGCTGATTGCACAACTCGTGCGCCCGCTCGTAATTCGTTTCAACCTCGGGGGCGCTGTATCCCTTCGTGGATTGCAGAGAGACCCCGAGCCGCACATGAAAATCGACTTCCAATTCCGCGCGTTCACGAGTTTCCGGAAGGGACCGCAACAACTCAATCCCGCGAGTCAACTGCTCGATGGCCTCGCGGTGGGCACTTCGCTTGAGAGACCGAACCGAGGCCCGGTCCCAGAACTCGATGGCTTTCTCCGCGAGTCCAGCTTCGGTGAAATGCTGGGCCAGGATTTCGGGAGTCTCCTCGCAGATATCGGGAAACTTCCGCTCAATGGCTTCGCCAATCCGCTGATGAAACTGCTGCCGCTTCTTCTTCAGCATCGACTGGCTGGCAGCATCCTGCAACAGCGCGTGCTTAAAGGAGTAGGTCAGTCGAGAACCGCGACCGCGCTGCAATAAGATCTCCGCCTTGACGAGCTTGCCGAGTTCCAGTTGTAACTTCGGCTCATCCAGGTGAGACGCGGCATGCAGCACGTCATACGAAAACTCGCGACCAATGGCGGCACTGAGTTGCACCACATCGAGATGGCAGTCGAGCCGGTGCAGTCGCGCCATGAGCAGATCTTGCAACGAGGCCGGAATCTCATGCAGGATCGCCTGGGTCTTGACGCTCGACCCGTCCTCGGGGCTCTGCTGGAGCGATCCGGATTCGACCAGCATCGCCGTAAACTCTTCGACAAATAGCGGAACGCCATCGGTCCGTTCGATAATCAGATCCAGCACGCGCTGCGGGACCGGAACACCGGCCCGCACGCCAATCATCTCTTCGATCTGCCGACGACTGAGTCGACTTAAAGAGATCTGTGTCTGGTAGGCCAGGTTGGTCCAGGGAACGACGAATTCGGGTCGCGAGGTCAGCAGCGTGAGCAGCGGGTCGTTGGCCGTCTCTTCCACAACGCGCTGAATGAACTCCAGAGTGGTGGGATCGAGCCAATGCAGGTCTTCCACAATGAACAGGAGCGGCTGGTGATCCGCCAGCGCTCGCAGACAGTCCAGGAGCAAGTCAAAGGTCTTCTCCTTCTGCTTGTCGGGAGCCAGTTTCAGCTCCGCGAAGCGACCTCGGGAAGGGATCGACAACAGTGAAGCAAAGAGAGCCATCTCCTCCTGGCCATCCAGTTTCAATCGCTTGAGGTGGGCCATCAATTTGTCGAGTTTCTGATCGGGCGAATCCAGACGGGCCAGCCCCATCAATCGCTCAAACCCCACGATGACCGGTCGCAAACTACTATGCTGGTGATGCTGTGCGGCCCGCCACTCAATAATGGCGTGTCCACTTCCCAATTTGCCAAGGAAGCTGCTATCCCCCAACATCTTTCGAAGAGTACTGCTGTCCGTCAGATGGCTGCTGTCACTCCCCCGCAGGCTGTCACTCAGATGCAAACTATCGCCGACCGACCCTGGCTTGAGGCCGTCCCGGAGTTCGTGGGTCACGTGTTCTTTTAACACTTGGACCAGCCGGGATTTTCCGAGTCCCGGATCCCCGATCAGCAACACCACTTGCCCCATCCCATCGACCGCCTTGCCCCAGCGATCTTCCAGCAAACCGACTTCCTGATCGCGACCAATTAATGGGGTCAACCCCGTCGACTCGGAGACATCCATGCGGCTCTTGTCACGTCGCTCCGAGCGAACCTGGTAGACCTCTTTCTCGCCGATCCCCTTGAATCGAAACCGACCGCGACTTTCGCAGTCGAAGTAGCCGCGGGCCAGTCGATACGTTTCTTCACTGATGACCAGATTGCCAATATCCGCCATATCGCGGAGTTGAGACGCGACGTTGCGGACTTGACCGATAATGGAGATCGGTTCGCCTTCCCCCTTGTCCTCGACCACGGCCAGATCGCTGTGCGCAGCCAAGCTCGACGAGAGCGAGATGTGGTGACTCTTCCCAATCTGTTGATTCAGTCCAGCCATCTTCTCAAGGAGCTTGAGCCCCGCGCGGACCGCGCGCAGCGTCGCATCTTCCACGGCCACCGGATAGCCAAAACAGGCCATCAATCCGTCATCCGTAGTCTGGATCACGCTCCCATCGAACATGGCGACGACGGTGCGACACAAGGTCTGAAACTGAATCAGGAGTTCCCCCTGCTCCTCGGGAGAGAGCGACTCCTGGATTTCGGGAGAGGTGAAGACATCGCACCCGCAGTCCAGGATCGTGATTCGCCGGCGTTCCGCTTCGCGAGCCCGCCGGACCATTGAGCCACTCACCGACGTAGGATTCATTCCCGATGCGAAACTCGGTTCCGTGATCCGCGACGAATTGCCTGTGGAGGAAGGCTGTGCATCTCCCCGAGTCGGCGACGTGGGGACTGCCCCTTTGGACGAGAAAATGGTTTGACCAACCCCGCTCTTCTGAGTGGACAACGAGCCGAGAGGCGACGCGGTATGGGACGACGGTGCATTCGAAGTCGGTAAACCCGGAGTGGGACTGAGGCCGGTCGTGACGGAGCTGGTGCCAGGCGACTGCGACAACAGCGCCCGCAGATCTTCGGCCATGTCCAGCGCGGTCAGATATCGATCCGACAACGGCTTAGCCATCGCCTTCAAGACGATCCGCTCCAGTTCACGGGGCAACGTCGGAACCAACTGCCGGGGCGGCTGGGGCTCATCGTTTTGAATCTGGAGGAATAATTCTCGCAGTTGACGAGCTGGAAAGGGGAGGCGTCCCGTGAGCATCGAGTACAGCATCACACCCAGGGAATACAGGTCAGTACGCCCGTCGATCCGATGCCCTTCGCCTCGTGTTTGTTCGGGAGACATAAACGCCGGTGTACCCACCACGGTCCCGCGCTCCGAATTCTCAGCCTGGTTCCCACTGCCCCCCTCTGCTCCGGCACCATCACTGACAGCCAGTCCGAAATCGACCAACACGGGACGCGATCCGTCCACCATAATGACGTTGCCGGGTTTCAAGTCTCGATGGACCGTACGCGCCGCGTGAGCATGTGATAACGCCTCCGCAATCTCTGCGGCGACCTTTACCACGACGGGCCATGCTGGTCGATTCGCCTCTAACCACTGATCGAGTGTTGATCCATGCAGATAGTCGGAGACAATAAAACATTGCCCGTCGTCCACTCCGACATCAAAGACCGACACGATCCCCGGATGTCGCAATTGCGCGAGCTGACGCGCTTCGGCCATAAAATCGGTCAGCGCCTTCGAAGATTGCCCGAGCTTGGGAACCTTGATCGCCACTTGCCGATTCAGCGACGCGTCAAAGCCGAGATAGACTGCACCAAAGGTTCCAGTACCCAGAAGACTCTTGACCTCGTATCGCCCCAAGGCATTGGGGAGTTGGGGAGCCAGCTTATCTTTGGTCGCTCGCTTTCGTGTGCGTTTGTGCTCTTTTTCGGACTCGGAGTCGCGAGGCAAATTCCCGGCCTGCCCCACCGTCGGATTGGTCGGAAACTGGGCCGCGGCAGGTGGGCCCACTGGCAGCTTCACAATGATCGTGGCGTGATCAGGACCAGCTGCCAGACTCGACTCCACATGGACGGAAGAGTCGGGCGGAGCTGATTGAACTTCGTCGATGTTTTCTGGTTCGACCGACATTCCTCAAGACCACCAAAAACTGAAAGCAGATCTGACGAGCCGAAGGCTCGTTTGGCACTGTTATAAGATGGCTGGGTGTCAGGCAATTCACAAGCCAGTTTGAGGAAAAATGCTCCTCGTGAGGGTGTAAGACAGATAGGGACCGGTTGTCCGGATTCGGTCGATATTGAAGAGTGGGGGGACGAATTGACTCAACGTCTCACATGCCGGGGAGTTGATACCCCTCCCGGTTGAGCCGGATCTGATAGAGCGACTTACCCGCAGTAATGTACAACAGATTCCGATCCGTCCCGCGACCAAATCCAACATTGGTGGGAATGACGGTCGGGATGTAAGCGAGTTCCTGGCCCTCCGGAGAATACACGCAGATCCCGGGACGGTTCTCAGCCCGGACAGCGACGTACAAACACCCCTCCTTGTCGCAAATCAGGCCATCGGGGCCGTCCTGTGGACTGTAGTCCACCAGGGTCTGACGAAACTTCGCGGTTCCATCTGTCGCCAAGTCATACGCCAGCAATGCCATGGCCCCCTTCCTCAGTGGGATCTGGACCTTGTCGGCTTGGGATGCGGGACCAGCCAACCGGTCTATACTGGTGGCTCCGTTGTCGTTGCTGACCACATACAGCGTCTTCTGATCAGGCGAGACACAGACGCCGTTCGGCTTACCCGCGTCGGTGATGATGCGGTGGAGCGTCCCATCGGTGTCGATACGATAGACCGCGGGGAGCGGCTGGTCGATTCCTTCGTAGCCGAGGTAACGTGGATCACTGAAGTAGATCCGCCCCTGTTGATCGATCGTGATATCGTTCGGGGAGTTGAGTGGACGCCCTTCGTACAGCGCCGCAATGATGTGCGTCTTGCCGGTCGTCATGTCGGTCCGTGTGACACGACGACCGCCATAGTCTGCCCCCTCAGCGACGACCATCCGCCCTCGGGCATCGAATTTAATCCCGTTCGACATCCCGCTGGGGGACCGGAAGATGACGGTTTTTCCAGTCGACGGGTCGTACTTCCAGATGTGGCCCGCTTCGATCGCTCCCTGCTCATCACGAGCCTGATGCGAGAAGGTGATCTCGCTGAAGTAGACCATCCCATCCAGGGCCACTGACACACCTTCGGTCAACACGTTCGTTTCGAACAGCTTCTCGACCTTCGCATTCGCCGGAACGATCGGTTCCTTGGCTTGGACTCCACTGAGCAGACTCAACAGCAGGCACAATGAACTCAGACTCACGAATCGAGACATGGGGTGATCCTCGTTGAAAAACAGGGTGTGACGGCCACAGAGGAATTCTGACGAATTCCGCTACGAAATGCGCAGGCGGTTCCACTTGTCTTGAAAACTCGGTCGGTCAAAGACCTCTGAATTGACCACTCCGTGCGGTCGTTGTCCCTGGGCGAGGTCGACCAAGCTGCGGCACGCAGTGCGGCCGATCTCGCGGAAGAGTTCGTGGGTCCAGGCAATCGAGTGCGGAGCGAGGAGGACGTTATCCAGTTCGGAAAACTGCGGCGGGGTGGAAGGAGGTTCCTCCTGGAAACAATCGAGGGCCGCGCCGGCAATCCGTTGCTCTTTCAGAACTTCATACAGCGCAGACTCGTCGACGATGCCGCCTCGCGCAGTATTCAGCAGGTATGCCGTCGGCTTCATCCGGACCAGTTCCCGAGAACCGATAAGGTTTCGAGTCTGCTCATTCAGCGGGCAATGCAGCGATACGAAGTCGGCCTGCGAGAGCAGTTCGTCGAGCGACACAGATCGAGCACCCGCCTGAGCAATGACCTCCGCCGAGACATGAGGGTCAAAGACCAATGGCTGCTGCATGCGAAATCCGCTCAGCAACCGTACGACAGCTCGACCAATCCCGCCGAAGCCGACCAGCCCCAGCGTTCGCTCACGAAGCTCGCTCCCCATGTAGCGGCTGCGGTCGTTCCAGCGTGACTCGCGGACGAGCCGGTCCTTGGTTCGCACATGATGTGTCAAGGCCAGCATCCAGCCGACCGTAGCCTCTGCCACGGAGTGATCGACCGCTCCCGCTGTGATGCAGAGCGCCACATCCGCCGCAGTACATGCCGCGACATCAACGCTGTCGTAGCCAACACCAAACCGGGCGATCAGCAGCAGGTCGTCCGCCTCAGACAGGCTCTGCGTGGTGACGCGCGGGGTGAGGACCAGTACGCCATGTACCCCGGCCAACTGCTCAGGAGTGATCTCCGACCGATGCTCCGCAAAGCGCCCGACCTCCATCCCCGGCACTGCCGTCAAACGATCCAGTCCGACATCGGTGTACTTGAGATGACCTTGGTCATCATAGAAGTCGGCAGTCAGGTCAACTCGAAACAGGGGCTGGGTCATCGCCACGGATCCCCCTCCACGGTCGCACAGCGTTCCTGCACGACGATCCTCTCGGGCTTCGGCCCGGCGTAGACCCACAGCATCTCCATCGTGCCTGGAGTCTCGTTGATGAAGTAGTGGACCCGCCCTCGCGGCTGGAGAGCGGTTGCTCCGTCGCTCATGCGATAGCGGCGACCCTCGACGATACAGGTGGCTGTCCCCGAGATGATGCAGATCGACTCGTCGAAATCATGCACATGGGCGGGCAGGCGACCTCCCGGTTTGAACAGCCCGTACCCACCGCTCATCTCGATGCCGGGGAGCAAGTCTTCGTTAAAGAAGTCGATGAACTCCGTGTTCGGACCAGCTGCAAATCGCTTGGCGATCGCGAATCGATTGACGCGTTCGCTGCCGGGAAGCCCCGTCGAGTCGTCCGCCATGCTGCGTTTCGAGAAGAACTGATTGGTCAGGGTGCGGGTCGGGTTGTCGGTGGCCAGCGCGACCTGAAAGATCGCCGGTTCTTTGGGGGAGAGGTTGCGGGCGGTGTGTGCCAGCCCAGCCGGGATGACGACATTGTCCATCCGCTTGAGAACGTACTTGCGCCCCTCGATCTCCACGCTGGCGGAACCGGCCAAAAGCGTGATCGACTCGGTAAAGGTATGGGTATGATACGGCAGTGTCACATCGGGACCGAACGTGACCCACCCGGTCGTCAGGTTTTTCGCCAAGTTGTGGCGACCGACGAGGCACTCGAAGTTCACACCGGGGCTGAGTTCTACACGAGGTCCGGTTCCGAGGGCGCTCATGACCTCCTTGCGATCGGGCCGAAACGATTCGGGCGGCCTCTCCAAAGGAACCGGCGGATCGGGCTGCGACTCCAGCGAGGCGACCATCTTTGGCGAACGGTGGACCGACTGGAGGGCGCTCTTGAGCGACCGAATCAAGAGCCCGGCATCCATCCCCAGTCCAATCATGCGGAACCCCTGTTCCGTGCGGGCTGCGATGTCTGCTTGACTGGAGGCAATTAACCCGCAGTGTTTCCCGGCATGGCGGATGACTTCTTTCATCGAGAGGATCTGCTCCGCCACTCCCGGACCTTCCCACTGGCCGCGAAAGCCCGCCGAGGCCGAATAGTCCGCAGGGCCAAAGAAGAAGACCTCCGCGCCTTCGACCTGCGTCATCAAAGGAACTTGCCGCATCGTGCGGACCGTTTCGATGATCGGAACGACGAGCACATGTTCATTCGCCTCGGCGGTATGCTCGGGGAAGCACTGCCCCCAGCAGGTCGCCCGCTCGGCACCGATCCCGCGCGTCCCTTCCAGCGGATAGCGCGCGAACGACACCGCCTGGCGAAACTGCTCCGCCGACTCGACCCACGGAATCACCACGCCGTCCGCCCCGATATCCAGTGCCCGTTTAATCAACGCGGAATCGAGATTCGCCACGCGGACCAGCGCCACCGTATTGCTCCGGACCGTAGCCCGCAGATGCTCGACGATCTCTTTCCAGTCGAGGTGCCCGTGCTCCGCATCAATCACGACCCAATCGAGACCCAGGGCGACCGCGATCTCCGTCACGCTCGGGGCCTCCAGCGTCACCCACAGCCCATACACCGGGCTGTTCGCAGCCAGTTTCTTGCGGAGCGCACTCAAAGCTGCGGTCTTCATCCGGCGATCCTTCGGCGACAGGACTCTCGGTGCTGCCCGAGAAACATGGCGTTACGTTATGGCGGGCGTGTTCGGGAGTTCAAGGCTGGAACGGACGACTGTTCACAGTAGTAGAAGTCATCAGAATTCTGGAGACCAGAATTCTGGGAGT
>JANOKO010000597.1:0-1444 GCA_031419335.1 Planctomycetota bacterium | reverse complement strand
ATCGGAGCCGACCCGATTGTCGGCGGCATGCTGGCCGTCGCCGCTGATAAGGGTCGCGACCTCTCCGGATTCCTGGTCCGTAAAGAATCGAAGGGCCACGGCACCCAGAAATACATCGAAGGCCCCGTGACCCCCGGCATGAAAGTCGTCATCGTCGAAGATGTGGTCACCACCGGCGGCAGCTCGATCCTGGCTGCCGACCGCGCCAAGGAGTTTGGCCTTGAGGTGGTGTTGGTGCTGGCGATCATCGACCGCATGGAGGGAGGCCGCCAGAACTTCGAGCAGCAAGGGTACGCCTTCCAATCGCTGCTGACCATCGCCGACTTTGGAATCGTCCCGCCAGGCTGATTGATCAGTCGGGCTGCACTTCACGTTCCCGACGAGGCATCACACCAAGCTGCAACCGAGTGAGTGTACTATCAGGTCATTCGCCGTTTGTCGGTGTCCCGATTCCATAGCCCGATGCGTGAGCGAGGGCCTACGTCTCTCGATGTTCTCCGAGGGTTTGGCTCTCCGAAGAATCTCAGGTCACACAAAGGGTGGCTCGATTCTTGGAGGAACTCCTCGCTACGCTCGGCCCTTGTTGACGCGGCGGGCTACTGATTTTGGGGACCGCCAATCGGCGAATTAGCCCCCGCATGACAGATCACACACCTTACTTCCCCGGCACCGATCGGACTCGTTAGAATGCTGGCTCTGCGAGCGCTCCGCGCAGACCTCCCTTGTGTACACCAGAGATAGAGCCTGTCGATGTCATTGGATTCATGGAAGCGTGAAAGTCATACCAAGATTGTGGCCACCGCAGGACCCGCCTGCGACACGGTCGAGAAAGTTGAGGAGTTGATTCTCGCGGGAGTCGATGTGTTCCGCTTGAACACAGCTCACGGCTCCTCAGCAGAGCATCAGGTGCGTCTGGACCGGATTCGATTGGCGGAAAAGCGGGCCGGGCGGATGGTGGCGGTACTGGTGGACCTCGCCGGGCCGAAGATGCGGCTGGGGGAGATTCCGGGTGGGTCGATTGAACTGCTGGTCGGGGAACAGGTGGCGTTCATTCGCGGGAACGTGACGACCGTAGTGCGCGAGTTCACTTGCATCTACGAGCCGCTGCTCGATGAGTTGACCGCTGGCAACCGTGTGATGCTGGCGGACGGGACGGTGGCGCTCAAGGTGCTCTCGAATGATGGGCAGCGGGCGGTGTGCGAGGTGACACAGGGTGGCACCCTGCGTAGTAAGCAAGGGGTGAATCTCCCCTACGTTGCTCTCAAAGCGGCCGCCATGAGCGACCTCGACCGCGCGAATGCTGTCTGGGCAGTTGAAGCGGGGGCCGATTACATTAGCTTGAGTTTTGTCCGTACGGCCCAGGACATCATCGACCTGAAGGATTTGATTGCCGCTCTGCATCCGGCCAATGCGCCGCATGTGATCGCCAAGATCGAGAAGCCCG
>JANOKO010000596.1:0-3995 GCA_031419335.1 Planctomycetota bacterium | reverse complement strand
GCTGACGCCAATCGACCTTCGCAGCTGTGAAGAGCGCGAGCCGACGCTGCATGTGGACCACGACGGTGAACTTGTGGTACATGAGGTGCGGCGAGACGTCTTCCAGCTTGGCGTCGAGGTTCAACCCCTTGGCCGTCAGCTCCGGCATCGGGACGGTCACGCCGCCGGACAGCTTTAGAAAGTCCGGATCGTACCCCTTGCGTTTCTGCAGATCGGGATAGATCAACGGGACCTTCTCGACGGTATCGAGGCTCGAAGAGTCGACGGCGGTTGTCGTTCCCGTTGCAACGGGGACCGGAGTCCCCAGCGTGACGGTGATGTGGAGAGGGATCGTCAGAGTGACACCGTGCCCACCAGTCCCTCCGGAGACGGCGATTCCTCCGTGGCTGGTCACCAGAGCCGACACGTTCGGCGGTGCAATGTCCGTGGACTCTCTTCCCAGTTGATCAGCAGCGGTCCAAATGTGAACCCAGTCGGTTGTCGGTGCGACCGATCCCGTGAACTTCACTCCCGCATCGACCACTCGGCTGTCACGCGCCAACTCGTACGTCGGAACGGAGTAGTTCGCTGAGAGGTAGACCCCCGCGAAGTGCAAGCCGACGACCTCGCCGGTTTTGACATCAACCAACGCGGAACCCGACGCCCCTCCCAAGGTCGTGCAATCGTGAGCCAATGCCGGAACCTGGTTGCCGTAGCTGCGGGTTGTCATCCGCCCGAGCAGTTTGCCGGGCAGCAGCCGTTTCACGTTATAGATATCGCTGAAGATGCTCCGCTGTTCCTTCAAGTCATTCCGCGGATCGAAGGCCGGGTAGCCGATCGCGACGACCTCGATCCGTGCCAGTTCCTCCGGGGAGCGCACGCTCAGCTGCAGCGGCTTCACCGATGCGGGCAGCCCCTTGACCCGCAAGAGTGCCATATCCCAATAGGGGTGAATCATCAGCACTTTCACGATCTCAAACGGATCGCTCTCGTCGGAGTCGTACTCCCGCTTGAAGTCCACGGCGGCGGTCTCGCCGGGGGTGAACTTCACGCGCTGGCCCAGTCCGCTGGCAAACAACAGGGCCACGTGCCGGTTGGTCATCAGTAGTCCGTCACCGACCACGAAACCGGTCCCGCCAAACGGGATGTTGGGGCTGCTGGGGAGTTCGATCCGCCCGATAGACGAGATCGCCCGCTCGATCGGCAGCCTGAATTCGGACCGCTCCAGATGCTGCCACAAACGGTGCGAGACGGTAAATGTCCCTTGCCGGATGAACTCTGCCGGACGCTTGTCGGGGATGATGATCGCATCCAGCTGACCGGCTTCTTCGTCGGTGGGGGTTCGCCCCTGAGCGATCTTCTCCAGCCCGGAGCGCACCTTGTCATGCGTCGCCAGTCCGCCGGTCGATTCGAAACCGGTCGACTCCAACCCCGATTCAAGCATCGCATCGCTGGGCAAACTCTCCAGCAGCTCCTCGGGATCAGCGATCATTCGCAGATAATCCGCAACCCGCTCCGCCTTCGTCTTGCCCGCCATGTTGAGCCCCTGTGGAAGAATGTGCCGGTGAAAGGACCGGTTGAAGTTGATGCTAGCGAGGAGACGGCGAGTTCTCCATATTCAACCGCTCTGTGTGCGGAGGTCTGGTGTCAGAGAGAATCACCGCACAGGCAGCCTCGTACCTGCTCCCTTCTCCCCCGGGGAGAGGGGTTGGGGGTGCGCCTCTTCCGTGTGGATACATGGCGTCCCCATAGGAAGGGCACTCCTGCCCGTCCCCGAACGACGCTCTAGAATATTTTCGCAATTCCTCTTTAGTCCCCACTCTGATCACCGGTACCCACATTTCTTGAAGCAGTTCAAGCAGTGCTCCGCCGAAGTATCATCGAGCAGGTGGCCCACGGCATTGATCAGACCGTCGAACGTCGTCTCGCCGATTCGCTTCAGGCCCGCTTTGAGTTGTGAGAACGCGGTCTCAATCGGCGTCAGATTCGGCGAGTAGGGCGGCAAGTGGTACAGCCACGCACCGGTCCTTTGGATCAGCGGACGAATCCGGTCGTCGAGGTGGAAGGCCACATTGTCGAGCACCACAATCTCGCCCGGTTTCAATGTCGGGACGAGGCATTGTTCGACATACGCCACGAACGAATCGGCATCGCCAGCCCCTTTCATAACCATCGCTGCGGACCATCCACTCGGGCGGATCGCGGCGATCAGCGTGTTCGTCTTCCACGACCCCAGAGGCTCGTAAGCCACCACTCGTTCGCCGGTCGGACCGCGACCGTAACGACGCGACATATGTGTTAATATGGCTGTCTTGTCTATGAATACGAACTTTGAGAGATCGAACCTCCCCCGCACCACAATGTCCCACCACACCCGTTTCGACTGCACATCCGGACGCAACTGCTCAGCTGCGAACATCACTTTTCTTTAGCGACTGACCCCAGCGATCCAGCGCCTTCCACAGGGTCGTGACGCACCCCGGCAACTGCAACTTCAGCTGTAACTCCTGGAGCGTCAGACTCGGCGACGACTGGATCGCCGCCTCGATCTTCTCCCGATACTCCTCCAGCTTCGGCTTCGGCCCGACCGCCCCCTTCCGAGGCTCGACATCACCCGTCGACTTCCGCAAAGCCAACCAACTCCAGACCGTCCGCGCGGTCACCGCATACCGCTCCGCGACCTCCGCCGGAGACTCCCCCGCATCCACCGCCCCCACCACCCGCATCCGCAAATCCACCGAATAAGGCTTCCCCATCGCAGTACTCCTTGACTCGCGGGAGTGTAGAAACTCCAGAGAAAAGAATGAAGAGGAAATGCGAAAGTGCTCTAGGGGCGGGGCGCTCGATGCGTCAAGGCGGGGGGAGGGGGACACAACACATCCCCTCACCCGAGACAATGCCATCGGCCCGGATGTGTGCGATCAGCGGGGGACTGGGTCGATCCTGAACGTCAACAGTTCCGCCTCCATGTCCTCCAGTGACGCCCGCAGTAGTCAGGTGCCGTCCGAGTTGCTGGCGATGCGATCACCGACCCAGTGCAATTCGCCCGAACGAAGCAGTCGGTTGAGGACCGATTCGATTCGCTCCCGAATCTTCTTGCCCGTCCTGAAGAAGCCCAGTTCGCGTGCCACATAAGTCACGAGATCATCCCAATCCGTGGCACCGGCGCGGGTCAGGACGATGGCTGCGGATTCTCGGATCTGGCCGTCGGGGACATCCTCGATTTTTGAAAACGTCGGGCCAGCGGATCGAGAATGATTGATGATCCGTGGTGTCAAATCGTCATCGGGGAGATCGCTCTCCGGCGTTGCATTCAGCGTCGTCGCATGACGTTCGGAATCCGAAATCACCTTTTCGAATTCGGACACGATGCGTTGCAACTGTCGCTCGGGATTTCGAATCCAGTCCGTCGACCAAACCCGAATAATCCTCCATCCGAGATCCTCCAGCACCGATTGCCGGATGCGGTCTCGGTCCCTGGCCGTTCGTGAACTGTGGTATGTCGCTCCGTCACACTCGATGCCGAGGCAGAACTCTCCTGGCCGTTGGGGGTGCTTCAATGCCAGATCGATGCGAAATCCCCCGCATCCGACTTGTGCAACCGGTTCCAGACCGCGCCTCACGAGCGCAGAGGCGACTTCTTCTTCGAATGGGGATTCGCAGTCCTGCTTCGTCAAACTGACACTTGTGGCCCCAAGCGACCGCCAGATGGCACCCGGCGGTGCATCGTCATGACAAGCGTCGGCAGGCTTGGTGCCTCTCGCAGACTCGACTCGGCAGGCATGGCTGCGTTATAGATACAGATCCCCCGCGATCACACCACTTGGAAAGCCCTCCGCATGCCGACGCTCGATTGGATTGGGAAGCAGGCGGTGCGGAACCATCATCGCGAGGTTCCGTATCGGCTGCTCAAGTGCGACAAGGCGTTGTCGGTGGGTGATCCCGGCAGCGGGAATCTGGTGGTGCAGGGAGACAACCTGGTCGCGTTGAAGGCGCTGCTGCCGTACTACGCCGGG
>JANOKO010000595.1:0-3466 GCA_031419335.1 Planctomycetota bacterium | reverse complement strand
CTCACCGGGCCTAAGGGCCTCGTTGGCGTCTATCGCAAGGTCCACTTGCCATACCTCGGCATCGACATGTTCACCACTCCGGGAGATCGCCCCTTCACGATTCACGAGATCGAGCGGGTCAAGATCGGTATGCTGATCTGCTACGACGCTGCCTTTCCCGAGGCCGCCCGGACTCTCGCACTGCAAGGGGCCGACCTCATCGTCCTCCCCACCAACTGGCCCCCCGGAGCCGAAAACATGGCCAGCTGCTCCATCCCCTGCCGCGCGATGGAGAACCAAGTCTATTTCGCTGCTGTGAACCGCGTGGGCATCGAGAGGGGCTTTCAGTTCATCGGGGAGAGCAGCTTCTGCGCCCCGAATGGGCAAGTGCTGACCCGCGCCGCGGGAACCGAGCCAGCGATCCTCTACACCGATGTTGACCCACTTCGTGCTCGCCAGAAGCGAATCGTCCGCGTCCCCGACAAACACATCATCGACCGCATGGCCGACCGTCGACCGGAGTTTTATGGGCTGCTCACCGAACCGCATACGCTCCACACGCCAAGGCAGGAGTACGCGGCCCATTGATGGGTTCGGATGGGGGTTCGGATGGGGTCAGGCACTTCGGAATTCGGAATTGGCCGATGGAGGTTCGTAAGCATGACGGTTAGCCTGTGGCCAATTCCGAAGTGCCTGCACGAAGACCGACTTGCCCATTTTTGAGCCGGGCTTATGATGTCTGCACTGGTCTTGTGCCGATACACGACCTGTGTCTCTCCCTATCAAGGATTTTCCGGTTGCGATGTTCACGGTCCCTGCTCATTTCTGGTGCTTCGCTTGGCTGACCTGCGTGTTGTCAGCAGGGATTCTGGCTTCGCCGGTGACGTTGTTGCTCCAGACCCCCGAGATGCGTTGCGAAGACAGCAATCCGGTGGATTCGAGCGAAGAGGTGGACGGAGCGAAGGTCGTTGTCGTCAAGTCGAACCGTGTTAAGCGTCTCCTGCGCTGTCACCGCCCAGGCATGACTCGAACCCGTTTGGTAACCCGCTGTGCAACAGAGCCTCGGATCAGTCTGCGGGCGAGTCTGCCAACCACAGGACAAGTCTCGCTCCAGGGCCGCTGTGGGCCGCTGCATTGTTGAAATCGAATAGTCGTAGGATAGGCTTCCAGCCGGTCAACTCTTCCAGGGTATCATGAACGGCTGGAAGCCTATCCCATTTGTTTTCAATCGATGATCGCCCGATTGCTCTGGGCGGTCCATTTGTCCCTCGCGAAGTCCCCGCGTGTGTGGCCATCGCCACTTTCCCCGATGCGGGTGTTCGACTTCCGACTCTCCACACGCACGTCAGCTGCGCCGGAATCGGCGCGGACCGTGCCCCACCCAAAGGTGTTCCGATGCCGAATACAAAGCTGTTTTCCAAGACCACTCTGTCGCGAGATCTGATTGCCGGGCTGGTGGTGTTCCTCGTGGCGGTGCCGCTCTGTCTGGGGATTGCACTGGCCTCGAATGCTCCGTTGTTCTCGGGACTCATCTCGGGAATTGTAGGGGGAATCGTTGTCGGGTGCCTGAGTCGTTCGCACACCAGCGTCAGCGGGCCCGCCGCAGGTCTGTCGGCGGTCGTGGGGGCCCAGTTAGCTGCGGTGGGATCGTTCGAAGGGTTCTTATTGGCGGTGATCATCGCGGGGCTGATCCAGATTGGCTTGGGGCTGGCCCGCGCGGGATCGCTGTCGGCGTTTTTCCCCAGCAGCGTGGTCAAGGGGCTGCTGGCCGCGATCGGAGTGATTCTGATCCTGAAGCAGATCCCGCACGTATTGGGACACGACACCGACCCCGAAGGGGACCTCTCTTTCTCTCAGCCGGATCACAAGAACACCCTCAGCGAAATCTATGCGATGCTGGGGGATTTACATCCGGGGGCGGCACTGGTGGGCCTGCTATCCCTGGGGTTGTTACTGATCTGGGACCGCATTCCGAGGTTGAAGAATTCCCTCATTCCCGCTCCGTTGGTCGTGGTTCTGCTAGGAGTGGGTATCCATCGACTGCTCCTCCAGTCTTGGGGCGGGAACTGGCTCATTGGCGAGTCGCATCTGGTTCAGATTCCCGTTTCCAATAGTATGAGCGAGTTCGCGGGCTTTCTCCGCTGGCCGGATTTCTCTCAGTGGTCAAACCCCGCCGTCTATAGCGCGGGGCTGATCATCGCGGTCGTGGCGTCGTTGGAGACGCTGTTGAATCTGGAAGCCATCGACAAACTCGACCCCCAGCAACGCTCCTCACCCGCGAATCGCGAACTGCTGGCACAGGGGATGGGTAACGTGCTGGTCGGATTGATCGGTGGCATTCCCATCACCAGCGTCATTATTCGCAGCTCTGTGAATATCAACGCGGGTGGCCAGACGAGACTGGCCACCATCGTGCATGGACTGTTGCTGCTGGTGTCGGTCATGTGCCTGTCCGTCTGGATGAACTGGATTCCGTTGTCTTGTTTGGCGGCGATCCTGCTGGTCACGGGGTTCAAGTTAGTCAGTCCGTCGCTTGTGCGGCAGATGTGGAGCGAGGGGAAGTACCAGTTTGCTCCCTTTGTGCTGACCGTGTTGTCGATCGTGTTTACGGATCTGCTGATCGGGGTCGGCATCGGATTGGCCATCAGTCTGGCGTTCATTCTGCGGAGCAATCTGCGGCGACCGCTGCGCCAGATTGTCGAAAAACACATGGGCGGCATGGTGTTGCACATCGAACTGTCCAATCAGGTCAGCTTTCTCAACCGGGCCGCTCTGGACGGGGTGTTCAACTCGATCCCGCGCGGAGGCCACATTCTGCTCAACGCGGAGAATACGTCCTACATCGACCCTGACATCCTCAGCATGATTCGCGAGTTCTCCCAGCAGATCGCCCCCGTACGTGGCGTGCAGGTCAGCTTGATGGGCTTTCGGGACAAGTACAACCTTCGCAACGAGATCCAGTACGTCGACTACTCCACCCGCGAACTCCAGGGCCAACTCACCTCGCAGCAAGTGTTGCAGATTCTGATAGAGGGCAACGAGCGCTTCCGCTCCGGCCAGCGACTGACCCGCGACTCGGAACGACAGCGAAAGGCCGGTGCCCAGGGGCAACATCCCCTGGCCGTCATCTTGAGTTGCATCGACTCCAGAACTCCCTCCGAATTGATCTTTGACCTCGGGCTGGGGGATATCTTCAGCATCCGCATCGCGGGAAACATCACCAGCCAGAAAGTACTCGGGAGTATGGAGTACGGCTGTGCCGTGGCGGGAGCCAAGTTGATCGTCGTCATCGGCCACACCAAATGCGGTGCAGTGACAGCTGCGGTGGATCTGGCGGGCTCGCCGATGAGTGCCGAGCAAGCGACCGGCTGCCAGCATATCGAGCCGATCATTCACGAGATCCAGGCAGCGATCGACCCGCAGTCTCACCCCCGGAAAGCGAACTGGACCGAGACCGAGCAGGCCGACTACGTCAACGCCGTCGCCC
>JANOKO010000594.1:0-1025 GCA_031419335.1 Planctomycetota bacterium | reverse complement strand
ATCGCTCATCATCGGCGTGAGGGCCACGGGCCTGATCCGCATGTTGATGACCTCGACGATCAGCGAGAACGCCATGGCGAAGTAAATGTAGCCCTTGTTCATGCCGGTCCCGAACCCTTCCGCGACCAGCAGCACCCCGATCAGAATCAGGAAGCTGAGAGCCAGCACCTTGATGGTCGGGTGCTTGTCGACGAAAGCACTCACCCTCCCGGCAAACACGAGCATGACCAACATCGCCGCGATCACAGCGGCGATCATCACAGCGATCTGCTTGGCCATCCCGACAGCCGTGATGACCGAGTCGAGCGAGAAAATGATGTCGAACAGGGCGATCTGCATGAGGACCGCATTGAAGCTGATCTGCCCTTTCGCAGTGTCGAGGACAGCGGGTCGGCCTTCGACTTTTTCGTGGATCTCTTTGACGCTGTGCCAGATCAGGAAGGCACCGCCGACGAGCAGGATGATGTCCTTCACTGAAATGCCGTTCGCGTCGCCATGTCCGGGAACATGCGAGGTCGCCGCATGCGCCTCGGAGACGATGGCCTCTTCCGTGACCCAGCTTTCCGGCACCCCCAGATCAGTCAGGTGAAACACTGGCTTCGTCAGTCCCATGACCCAACTGATCGACATCAGCAGCAGAATGCGGGTCACGAGTGCCCCGATCAGTCCCAGCGAGCGGGCCTTGGCCTGCTGCTCGGCTGGCAGTTTCCCGACCAGAATCGCGATAAACACAATGTTGTCGATCCCCAACACGATCTCCATCGCGGTCAGGGTGACAAACGGCACGAACCAATCCATGAGAACTCCGACGGCAATGACAACAGCGGGGGAGACTTCGGGGAGATTCTAAGGGGGATCAGCCCTCGACTCAAAGCCGAATCGAATGCGATGAGTACTCCACAGGAATCCTCACGGCACGGGTCATGACCACCATCGTTAGCGGAGTCATGAGTGCTCCGATACTCGATACGCAGCATCCATCCTAGACAAGCTAGACACTTCAGCGTGCTGCCGAGCTGCCGAGC
>JANOKO010000593.1:0-4180 GCA_031419335.1 Planctomycetota bacterium | reverse complement strand
GGGCTCAAGCGAGACGAGGAGAGTCGAGCGGGACTGCGTGAAATTCTGACCGCTCAGTTAAGAACCGTGACCACATTGAGTGTGCAAGGATTGGCTCGGCTCCATCGTCGCCTCTGGCTTGCGCTCCATGCGTGGGAACCTGACGACACCCTGACTCGCAGCTACGAGACCTATTTGATCGGTACAGGACTGGCCCCGAACGAGATGTTCACGGCGTTACGAGAGGACTCCGGACAAGCCCCGCTCGAGGACAGAATCAACTTCTACCGCATACTCATTCGGCAGACGATGGACGACACGTGGAAAGACTCGGTGTATTGCCTGGCCGGCGAGGACGATTGGACAGAGTACGAGGCCGTATGGGGCGTCCTCGCCGAGAATGAGGACCAAGCCAGGCGGCTGGTCGTCGATATGCAGGGCCGCGCCATGGACCGGACCGCCGAAGTGCTGGGCGTCGACGCTGGTGGAACTGAGTACACTGATATTCCCGGCGTCGTCTGGCAGGGATTGCGGGATAGCTCACTGGACGACGATGACGATGACGATTTCGATGATGATGATGACGACGAGGACGACGAAGATTTCTCCCCCGAGGAGGACGAAGACGACAACCGGCCAGGATGACCCCTCCCGGAAACTGATTGTCATGTGGGGAGAGTGAGCGCTTCGAAGAGGGCATTTCCCAGTCGGAGTTGGGGAGCGCTAGAAGCCGCATGGGCGGGACACCCAGGACACTCATCAACAGCCCGTTACGGCACGGTCAGCCCCTCTCGGATCGCATACCGGGCGAGTTCCACGCGGTCGTGAATGCCCAGCTTCTGCATGATGCGGTACTTGTGGCTTTCGATCGCCCGTTCGGAAAGAACCATCGACTTGGCTACCTCTTTCACGCTTTCGCCACGGGCCAGATGCCGCAACACTTCCAACTGACGGTTGGTCAGGGTGAGCAGGTAGCTGTTGGAGCGTACGAGGTAGCGCTGAGCGGTGGGGTTGTAGTCCATGCGTTCCAGCACCTCGGGAGAGAAACAGCGTTCTCCACGAGAGGCGGCGCGCAGGGCCTCGACAATGCGCTGAGAGCGTTCCGCCTTGAGGAGATACCCGCGGGCATTCACCCGAAGTGTCTGATCCAGGAACACATCAGTCACGTAGTCCGTGAAGAACACCAGACTCAATGCTGGCAAACGAGAGAGAACCTCCTCGGCCATCGTGAACGCTCCACGACCAGGCAGCTCGACATCGCACAGCACCAAGTCGGGTTTGAGATCAATGATGCGTCGGAACCCGTCATCGCTGTCGATCGATGACCCAATCACGTCAAAATCCAACTCGCGCTGCAGAAGCGAAGTGATAGCTTCGCACAAGAGCGGGCAGTCATCCACGACGAATGTGGTGACCCGACGACTGGGTGTTGCAATCATGACGGTAAACTCTGGCTGACTGAGAGGACACTAATACATCACGAGCGTACGTGTTAGTACGCTAGGCAATCGGCACAAACACCTCAAGAGGGGATACGAGAATTGCTTTGGTTCTGAGGGGTTTATCGCAGCACAGAGGTTCCCTTCGAATGCGAGTGTTAGTACGTGATATCCAAGAACCACAGTGTTTCTGGCTGAATGATCAGGTCGGAAGCCCGACGACACGCGTGACCGTGAGTGCTTTCACTCAGATCACTGTTGAATCACTGATTCCGAAAGTCTGGCTGCTTTCACCGCATGTGCATCCGGGTGTGCGGTTCGCCGTTTGACCCACTTCCCTCTGACGGGGTACACTTCAATCCGGTTCTAGATCCAGGTTGCTATCCCCTCAAGGTTCCCCAACACGTGGCGGTTCTGCAAGTCATTCGAGGTGAGACCAATACCCCGGCATACCCGATCACACGGGAATGCACGATTATGGGACGACATCCGGATTGCGAACTGGTGCTTGACAACGCTGCCATCAGCCGCCAACACGCCCAAATCCTCGAAAGTCATGGTTCGTACTTTCTGGAGGACATGCGCAGCCGTAATGGGACGTACCTCAATGAGGAGCTTATTGAGGGGCGGCAAGAGCTGAGGGACGGGGATCTGATCCGCATCTGCGATGCCAAGATACGCATCGATCTGAACGCTTCGGCGTCCAGCATCAATATTTCGACCTTGGGAACCGGTGCTCTGGAGGAAGCCGAAGGTCCGACCGGAATCGAGTTCGATGCGATCGACGAAAGCCGCATCTTCATTCTCCCGGACTCCTACGTCGAACCCGAATTCGAATCCTCCTCGACGCTACGTCGCAAGGCGGAACTCCCCAAGTTGAATGACTCGCGCACCATTGCCCGCCCCGAGGTCAAGTTGCGCGGCATCCTGGAAATCGCACGGGCCTTGGGAGGACAACTGGAGCTCGACGCAGTTTTGCCCAAACTGCTCGCCACGTTGTTTAACATCTTCCCACTGGCGGATCAGGGGTTTGTGCTGCTCAAGGACTCCGATTCCGACAAGCTCAAAGTGAAGGCGACACAGGCTCGCGGCGGAAAGCAGGCCGACGCAGTGGCCGTCAGCATGACCGTCGTCCGGTATGTCATGAAGACCGGCGAGTCGATTCTCAGCGCCAACATTACGGACGACAGCCGCTTCCGCGGCAGCACGAGCCTGACTCGGATGGGCGTTCGCTCCATGATGTGTGTCCCGCTGCTCAACGAGGAGGATGATCCCTTGGGGGTGATTCAGATCGTCAGCCGGAGTGAGACGCAAACGTTTGACGAGGACGATCTCGATTTGCTGGAGAGCTTGGCCATGCAGGCCAGTCTGGCCATCCAGAACGCCCGCCTGCACGAACAGGCCATGGAACGCCGCGCGTTCGAACGCGATTTGGAATTTGCCACGCAAGTTCAGCTCGGCTTCCTGCCCAAGTCCCGCCCCAAGGTGCCGGGCTATATCTTCGGAGACTACTACGAAGCGGCACTCCGTGTTGGCGGGGACTACTTCGACTACATCCCACTCCCTGATGGCAGGCTGGCGATGACTATCGGGGATGTGGCTGGCAAAGGGATGCCCGCTGCCCTCTTGATGGCCCGACTCTACTCCTCGACCCGGTTACAACTGTTGACCTCGCCCAGTCCCGCACAAGCCATCAGTCGACTGAACGCGGAGATTGCATCGAGTGGGTTGGGCCACCGATTTATCACCTTCCTCTGCATGGTGCTGGACCCCAAGACGCATCAGTTGTCTGTCGTGAATGCGGGACACTTAACACCGATACTGCGATCGAAAGATGGGACGATCAGCACCTTTGGCAGGGAACAAGCGAGCCTGCCACTCGGGATCGTACCGGACCTGGTGTACGAAGAAATGTCGGTCCAGATTACTCCGGGGGACACCATTGTCTCATTTACCGACGGGGCCACGGAGGCGATGAATTCCCAGAAAAAAATCTACGGGAGAGCCCGTTTGGAGACCTTGGTCTCAGAGGCTGACTGCTCTGTCGAAGAAACCCTCAACCGGATTACCACCGAGGTCGAGTGCTTCATTGCGGATTTGGCGACGCGGGATGATTTGTGTCTGATCGGGATTCGCCGGAGTGAGTGACTCCTCGGAACAACCATCTGCTCCTAAGCTCACTCCCAATGGAGTTCTCGGCGATGGGGGACTGATCGCCCAACGCATGCCCGGCTATGAGAGCCGCCCGCAGCAACTGTCGATGGCACACGCCGTCGCCAAGGCGGTGATGTCCGAGCAGCACCTGGTCGTCGAAGCGGGGACCGGAGTCGGCAAGAGCTTCGCCTACCTCGTCCCGGCCATCCTCGCGGCCACGCAATCCCGCAAAGCCAATGGAGAACGACACCGCATCGTCATCAGTACGCACACCATCGCCTTGCAAGAACAGATCATCGCGAAGGACATCCCGTTCCTGAATGCGATCCTGCCGGTCGAGTTCTCCGCCGTGCTGGTCAAGGGACGGTCGAACTACATCAGTCTCCGCCGCATGCAGGGTGCGATGGAACGGGCCGGTTCGCAGTTCGACAGCGAGGCCCACTCTCAGCTCAAGCAGATTCGCAGTTGGGCGAAAGAGACGGGAGACGGGAGCCTGGCCAGCCTCAGCTTCCGCCCGCTGACCGAAGTCTGGGACGAGGTGCAGAGCGAGAGTGGCAACTGCCTCGGCAAGCGCTGTTCGACCTACAACGACTGCTTGTACTACCGGG
>JANOKO010000592.1:0-1266 GCA_031419335.1 Planctomycetota bacterium | reverse complement strand
AGCGCTGTGAGGACCGGCTCGCTGGAGATGCGTCGCTCCGGCGGCTCGCCCGACAGCCGCAACAACTCCTCGATCAACCCTTGCCGTAACTTCGACAGCACGCTCAACGGCACCATCGGCTCGCCGACGATCTCGGCCTGGAGATCGCGCAGCTCATACGGACTGGCCCCGAGTCGGGAGAGTTGCTCGCGGAGTATGGCCTCGGTGAGTGGGTGCTTACGGGCCGCTTCGAGCGGTTGATCGCTCGTGGCCTCGGCCGTTAAGAATTCACCACGGAGGCACGGAGGCACGGAGGATGAGAGTGCAGGGGGCGCGACAACAGTCCATTCGGCGGGTGAGATACCAAAGGATTCCATGGCATCGGATTGAGCCTTTTCGAGAGTATCGTGCCATGTGTCACCCACCTCACTTCGATCCGTGGAGGCAAAACAGAACAGGTAGCCATCGCCTTCACGCTGAATCTCCATGTTCAGTACAACCTCTCGTATTGCCGTTGGTAGCGGAGTCGCTGCACCCGGCGGCAGCCAGCCAGCATGCTTTTCTCCTCCGAGCTTCACGGTTCGTCCACGGATCGAATGGGTGATCCCAATCTCCTCGTCTTTCTCCGTGCCTCCGTGCCTCCGTGGTGAATCCAGCCCTCCCAACCTCGCCACGACCCGTAGCGGCTCGCCGACCACCGCCCGGACCTCAAAATCGACCGGCAACCGTCGCTGCGGGTCCGCTCCGGTGAACGTCTTTCGCAGCCGCGCATTCAGTTGGGGATCATCGGTCTTCCAGACCCCCTGCCCCACCGTGATCAGCTCCAGGTCGATCGACTCGCGACCGAATTCGAGGTCGATGATACCCGAGGAGACCTGCCCCTCAACGAGCAGTCCCCGTCGACGCATGTTGTAGACGCGGCCGCCTTGTTCTTCTTGAGCGACGCGGTCCCCCTCGAACACCACGCCGTCTCCCTTGGAGATCGGCGAAGCCAACTCGACCCGCACCGTCCCGCGTCCGGTCCCGACCACTTGGCCGAGGAACACCCCACGCTTGGCCGACGACAGCCCCGGCACCAACCGCTTATGCTCGCACCCCTCCAGCCACCCCGGCGAAAACCCGCGAGAGAACGACAACTCCATCTCGCGTTTTTCCGTGGGGGTCAGGATCACCCGCTGCCCAGCCATCGCGGTGTCGATCGCCTCGCGGTAGTGCCTGGTGATATTGGCCACGTACTCGGGAGTCTTGAGGCGGCCTTCGATCTTGAACGACCGAATGCCCGCGTCG
>JANOKO010000591.1:0-4409 GCA_031419335.1 Planctomycetota bacterium | reverse complement strand
GCGGCGAGAACAACAAGCAGGCCGAAACCCACCCACCATCCCCTCCCCCACACGGCCAAACCGCATGGGGCCAAGCAGTGTAAAACCACCACCCCACCCTGTCAACGATCCGCAAAGCGTTTTTTTGCAATTGCGAGTAACTCGACAGTTCCTGTTTTCAGCCTGCCCGTCGTGTCACATCTACAGTCTGAGATACGGGTTGCGATGTCATTACTCTTAGTTCCTGGCTCACAGTGCCACGACAATCGCGATAGATGTTCCATAATTCGAGTGGGGCCTTTAGAAAGTCGGCTGGCCTGAGTCGTGATCCCGCCACTTCAGTCCAGGCGTCCAAGGGCCTTTCATACAAGCATGTTTTCAGGTCCGGTGCCCCATGCTCCTGCAGTTGCCGCCAACGGGCCAGCAGTTCGACATCGAATATCCAGCGTGACGTAAAAGGACGCTCTAAGACAGCTTCGAGAAGCGAAGAGTGTCGGAACATTTTTGCACCGCATTGGGTGTCCTGTAGCCGAATTCCGATGACGAATGATGCCGCCCAGGCGAAACATCGTCCCAGGAAGCCCCGCTTGGAATTTCGCTCGACTGCGTGCCCCAACAGCGACAGTCGTGAACCGACCACGATTTCGATCATCGAATGTCGGTCGAACACACGGACAAAGTCGTCGACCGCATCCAGTGGTGTCGCCAGATCGGCATCCCAGAATCCGATCAAGTCTGCTCCGGTTCGGAGGGCGTGTTGCATCCCCTGCCGGACAGCTTCTGCTTTCCCACCGTTCTGCGGTAAGTCAACGACTTCAACCAATCCTGGCTCACATGCAGCCTGCACACGCTGCAGCACCATTAAGGTGTCATCGCGGCTGCCGTCGTTGACGAAGACGATCCGGCAACGCGGTGAATCGGCCAGAAAGCGATGAAACGCAAACGGATTCAACCGCTGTTCTTCGTTGTAGCAGGGAACCACGATGGCGACGGGGCGCATGAGTTTCTCCAATCGTCACGCCGCACGTGCCGGGTGAGTACCATTTGAAGTTGTGGCGGGGATCGGACCAGTCAACGGGAAAGGAAGATCGACTTCCTCACCGCGAGCCATGCGATCGGCTCGTTGTTGCAGTTCATCCATGGCTCGCTGGACTTGATCGCGAAATGGACCGAGTTGCTGGGGCGTCAGTCCTGCGGGAATACGAATCGGAGTCCCGCCCAGCACTACGATTCGGCCCAGCGGCAAGGGAATCACCATATCAGTCCAGCGACCACGCGGCCTCCAGGCCCACCAGCAGGCGAGCGTCGTCGGTACGATGGGACGCCCCGATTGCGAGGCCAAATACACGATTCCGTCCTTCACCACACGGCGTGGTCCACGTGGACCATCGGTCGCGATCACCAGATGTTTTCGCTCTGCCAAGTCAAACATCTGGCGAATTGCAGCTGCGCCGCCTCGACTGCTGGAACCACGGACCGGCTGGATCCCCACAGCATCTAGGACATCAGCGATGACCGTTCCGTCGTAGTTCTGGCTGACCAAAGCGGCAACATTGACTGGCTTTCCGCAGAAGATGGCTGCCAGAATTGCATCGTGCCACACGCAAAAGAGGGAACGGTGTTGCTCATCAGGTTCGGCATGGGGAGAAAACCCCGGAACGTCCGGAACCACCTGAATCCGAATTGTCAGGAAGAGGGCACGGCAACAGAATGCCGCGACTCGAGCGAACCAGCGAATCAACGTGCGGTTACGAAGCTTCACGCATCCATTCCGTGGTGGTTGGATTCAAGAACGAGATGTCCCCGAGAAGAATCCGAGGTCCATCGGAGGATACCTGGAAACTGCAGGTTGACCCAAGATCAGATTCAGGACAGAAGCCTCACGACATCTCAGGCTGAAGTTGACACAATCCATGGCACGGCAATGAGCAGCAATCGCGAGGAGTCATTGGAATGTCTTGGCTGAATCTGGGAATCCTGCTGGCATTGGTCGCGGGACACGCTGAGGTGTGGGTGTCTCTTATTAACCGCCTGCATGCAAAACCACTGTCACCCTTGTTGTTACAGCGAATTCGACATGTGCATGATGTGGTGATCCCCGGATATGGATTGGCCGTGATCTTCGGTTTGGGGCTCACAGGGCCGAAGCTGTTGCTAGGGGGAATCTGGAGCGGGGTCAACTGGGGATGGTTTCCGCTTCTGATCGCTTCTGTTCTGGGAGTGATCGGGGGGCTGTACGGTATCGTCCGGTTTCATGTGACCCAGTGGTGCACGATCCAGGTGAGTGAACATCGCTGCATTTCAGTGATCCGGAATTCGGATGGATCGCTTCCAGTGGCTCACGGGCATTTTGAGCGGATGGCGAGACTGCCCTTGAACGAACAGACGACCGTCGACCTGAATCGGAAAATGTTCGCACATCCCGGGTTGCCACCGGAGTTTTCCGGGCTACGGATTCTGCATCTGAGTGACTGGCACTTCGAGGGCACGATCACGCGCGAATACTTCGAGCAAGTCTCCGAGATCGCCGCCCGCGAGGTCGTGGACCTCGTTGTATTCACCGGTGATTTGCTGGACAAGCTGTCGTGTCTCGACTGGCTGCCATCGACCTTGGGGCATTTTTCGGCTCCCCTGGGGTGCTGGTTTATTCTCGGGAACCATGATTGGTATCTCGATGCGGACGCGGTCCGCCACCAACTGGCGTTATTGGGTTGGAAGGATGCCACCTCGGGCATCCACTCTGTCCCATTTGGAGGCGGCACGCTGCTCATTGCCGGTGATGAGACACCGTGGATCGGACAGGCTCCCGCGTTTCCGCAGCGGAACTCAGGTGAGAATGCCGACCCCGAGTTCCGCATCCTGCTCAGCCACACTCCTGACAATATCGCGAGGGCCAGGCTGCAAGAAGTCGATCTAATGCTCTCAGGGCACAACCACGGGGGCCAAGTGGTCCTCCCGCTGATCGGCCCTGTTTATTCTCCCAGCCGCTTCGGCTGCCGCTACTCGGGCGGACCCTTCTGGCAACCACCGGTACTTCTGCATGTATCGCGCGGATTATCGGGGCGACATCCCCTGCGTTGGCGCTGCCACCCGGAGATAACGGTCCTGGAATTCTCTTCGCCGGGAGTGCTTGGCAATGAACTGCCTGTGGCGAATCGTTTCACCGCCTGTCCAGCAGGGTGATAAACCACCTCATGCCGACCATCTTGCTGGCACCTGGGCGTGATGTACCCTCCGCCACCCCACAGTGGGGCTTTGTGGATGATGAGGTGCGGAGTCCCCCACGCATAGACCAGCGCTGCGCCTTAGCCACGAGCCAGTTCATTCATCGTGGAGGCACGCCGCTTAGCACGACGACGATCCCGACGACGTTGTTCACTGGGCTTTTCGAAGAATTCTCGCTTACGCAATTCCTTCTTGATCCCAGCATGCTCGACGAGCTTTCGGAATCTCCGGACAGCATCCTGAACCGACTCGTTGTCTCGCAACCGCAACTTGACCACGCAAATCTCCTTCTCCACGTACGATGTCGTGCCCCGCAGCATTCGGGGCCGAATTCAACGAGCCAGATGAGTGGCCCGACCGCACAGGGAGTCTCCGACAGGATGTCCAAAAACAGGACTCGAAAGAATAGTTGTCCATCGGGTGATTCGCAAGTGAACCTGAATGCTGGATTTGTCAGTCGCGGGAGAATCACTGGAAATGGTTGGGACTCAACGAGATTTCGGTGGCATCAGCGGCGGAGAGATCCTCTCTCTGGCCCTCCTCGCCTGGTTCTCGTCCAAGTGGTAAACCATGACTGAGTAACCGATTCTGTCGACCGGCTCCATTTCTCGCAGGTAGGCATAACGCTGATCTGCACTGTGAAGATTGTTGACGCAGATAATGTGCCAGCCTTCAAAGGACGAGTTGCGGTGCGGACCGACCTGTCCTCCGGCCCGGTTCGGAGGATTGGGGGTCAGCGGCAGATTCAGTCCGGCCATCTCCGGGTCAAAGATGTCGTTCCAGCTCAAGGTCAACGGTCGGGCTTCGGGGTGCCGCTCGATCCAGTCCTTCACGAAGTACAGATCTTGGCCCCAGTCAATATTCGAATCAAACAAGTATTTGTGCCCCCGGGCTGGCCCTCCCACCAGTTCGTTAAAGTAGCTGAAGGAATAAGGCAGGCACCACAAGCTGCTGCCCACGATCCACGCGAGAGTGACACCCACGCAATAACGAGCCAATTTCGACCCGGTATCGACCCATTGGCCAACCCCGGCTAGCAGTACGATGGCAAACGGAAGCGCGGGTAAGACGTACCGGACAAAGGCTGTAAAGCCTTGCTCGAGTGAGACAAATCCGATGATCCCCGTGATCGGCAAGGCCATAGCGACAACGGACCGTCGCAATGGGGCCCCACCTCGCACGAAGACAACACTGGCCATGAGCAG
>JANOKO010000590.1:0-1325 GCA_031419335.1 Planctomycetota bacterium | reverse complement strand
TGTTGACCCCAGCCTTCTCGGAGAAGGACCGGAAGCGGCTGCTCTCGATGATGTACGGCACGCTGTGCTTCGCAATCTTCTTCAGCTTCGTCGGCACGGTGTTGGGCGGTCTGTGGGCCGATGACTCGTGGGGCCGGTTCTGGGGCTGGGATCCCAAGGAGAACGGAGCTCTGATCATCGTGATCTGGAACGCCATGATCTTGCATGCCCGCTGGGGCGGGATGATCAAAGATCGCGGCATGGCCGCTCTGTGCGTACTCGGCAACATTGTCGTCAGTTGGTCATTTTTCGGAGTGAATGAACTCGGTGTGGGGCTACACGCTTACGGACTGACCGAAGGCCGGATGAAGATGCTGGCCCTCTTTGCAGGCACCCAATTGGTGATCGCGACCTTGGCTCTGATCCCCAAGTCGGCTTGGTGGAGTGTTAGTGCGAACACGGAAGACGGGGTCGTGAATCCCGTGGAGCTCGAACCGATGGTGTAAGGCTTACGGGTGAAAAAAGCCTCCCTGTAAGACGGACTTTCCAGGCCGTCTGGCTGCAAGAATCGATCGAGGACGGCCTGGAAAGGCCGTCCTACGGGGGACTTTTTCCCGCCACTTGCCTAAGCTCATTGTAGAGCCTGAAGCCGACAGGCCCTGGCACCAACGCAGCGCTTGCGGAGGGGGGGTGACATCACCTTTGGAGTGAACTCCCCGAGGTGTGACGTTCCCCCAGAAACACAAACAGACATCAAGCAGCACTCCTGCTTGGCGTCTGTTTGTGTTTCTGGGGGACGGACGCCGCCCCATTCGCTTTAACCCTTCTTCGATCCCTTTTTGATATGCGGCTTCGTGACCGATTTCTTGGCGGCCAAGTCGTGGGCCTTCTTCGATTTACCGCCCTTGGTGAAGACGTTGTCCCAGTTCTTCCAAAATTCCGGGGTCGCCCCGGTCCGTACAATCGGGCCACTCATCAATTCATTCCTGTGAAGGTATGCGTCACACCTGGACAAGAACCCCCTTGCTCGGCGACGACATCTGTCGAGTAGCTGCGACCACTCCGACCGCTATATGTTGAGGTGCTGCGGGCGATTGTCAAGACCATCGCCGGAATGGCAGCCGTGCTCCCAGTAGCCTGTCCTTAGAGACTTCGTACAATTCGTATGAACGACCCTCCGCCACCAGACAAGCTGAAACACCTCATGGCACATTCACTCCAGTCACAAGCCACCAGTCGCAGCGACCAGAACGCTCTCTTCCTGGCCACGGCCTGCGACCTGGTTCTTTGAGCGAATCGGTCAGGAATTTTAATTTTTCCCAATTTTCGTTGGCAAAATAGGTTTC
>JANOKO010000589.1:0-5570 GCA_031419335.1 Planctomycetota bacterium | reverse complement strand
CCCAACGCGACAAACTCCCCAACCGCCCCGACCGCCACTACGAGCGCGAGGTCTACAAGAAACGCCCCAAATCCACCCACTTCAAAACCCGAAAACCCCCTCGCGATCCCCCAGAGGCAAAGGTAAAGTAAGTGCCATTGGCCGCAAGCCTTCCGGCTCGCTGGGGAATCAAGCACCTAGCCGCGAGGGATTGTCATGTCGAAGAAGTATCCGAAGCCGTGGTTTCGCCCTGGGCGAAACGTCTGGTATGTCACGATCAATGGCGTGCAGCACAACTTGGGACCAGACCAAGAAGCTGCCTTTGAGCGGTATCACCGCTTGATGGCTGAGAGCAGCTCCAAAGCTGCGAGTTCTCATCCGGCCTCTGAAGCTGAAAGCGTCGATGACTTTGTCGAGACGCTGGCTGTGAAATTCGTCACTTGGTGCCAAAAGCACCGGTCGCCAGCCACAGCCGTCTGGTACAAGGAACGCATCGCATCGTTCTTGAAACACGCCGGTGATATCCGCATCACTCATCTCAAGCCGTTCCATCTGGAAGATTGGTGCGATGTTCATCCGACTTGGTCTCCGGGAATGCGACGAGGGGGCATGATCGCCATCCAGCGTTGTTTGAACTGGGCGGTCAAGATGGGCTATCTCGGACACTCTCCCATTGCTCACTGCGAGAAACCCCAAGCGGGCCGACGAGAGCGACTTCTCACATCGGACGAATACGCCACGCTTCTTTCGCTTGTGACGGATGAACAGTTTCGTGATCTCCTGACAGTCTCGTGGGAGATCGGTTGTCGACCACAAGAATCTCTGATTGTGGAATCGCGGCACTTGGACCTCGCCAACCAACGCTGGGTATTTGAGAAGCAACTGAGTAAGGGCAAGAAGCGACAACGGGTCGTTTATCTCACCGACAAGGCGAAAGAGATTTGCGAGCGATTGGTGGCGTTGAACCCCCAAGGTCCGATCTTCCGGAACACTGACGGCGAGCCCTGGACTCCCCACTCGGTCAACAACCGTTTTTGTCGCCTGCAGAAGAAGTTGGGGTTCAAGTGTTGTCTGTACTTGCTGCGACATGCTTGGATGACTCGCTTGCTCAAGCAGCGGATCGATCCAATCACAGTCAGTACATTGGCGGGTCACGTTGACACTTCCATGCTGGCTCGCATCTATCAGCATTTGTCACAAGACGCTGACCACCTGCTGTCCATCGCGAAGAAGGCGACTCACTGACCTTTCAGTCCAACTTGATGTGTTTGAGACGTGGACGGACTCCAGTGCAAACTGGAGTCCGTTTTGTCGATGGCCCACGTTCAGACGCCTTGAGATACGCGGTGATCTGTTCTTCGGAGACGCGGACGCCGGGGCAGCGGTGGTGAGGGAGTCGGCCTGATTCGATCAGGCTGTAAACTGTGGAGATGGAGCAATTGAGTCGCTCGGCCACTTCGGAGACACGCATGAGTTTTGGTATTGTCATTCTGGATCAGTCCTGGCCGTGGATTCGACCGCAAACAGCTCAACTCCAAAGTCGGAACGGGATCAGGCTGTTGGCGAACACGAAGTCGATGTCGCGACATAGTGATTTCAGGGGGGGCGACGCGGGGGAGTCGGGGGTGGTGTTGGCTCGGTGGCGGTTGGGGTGGGTGGTGTCTCCTCGGTCCTCGCTTTGAGGGCGGACCAGAAATCGCGTTTGCAGAGGAAGCCTTTGAGGCCGTCTTGGAATTGGGTCTGGACACCTTCGGTGGTTTGGCGTCACCAGATGCATTTGCCTTCGGTGAAGCTGTGGATCGTGACCATGATGGATGGGGTTCCTTCGTGCAGGGAGTATTGGAGAGCGCAGCCGCGATCCCGAATGGGAAGGCGGGTGGCGGGGAAGCACTCGAAAGGGGAGTGCCCCGCACGAAGAGAGAAGTACCTGCCGGTCGGGACTTTGGTCGTCCGGGGGATGACACTGAGTCGCGACACTGGAAGTGTGGAAGGTCGATGAGATCGCTTCCGCTCGGATCAATTCTTGGGGCGAATCGTGACGGCGATTCGCCCCGGACGGGTTCACTGGTCGAGCTGTTGGCAGCTGCAGCCGTCGTACGGCGTCAGTTTCTGTTCGGGAAGAGTGATGAACCGATTCCAGACTTCGGCCAGTTCATGGCTGATGTTCCGAAAACGCTTCGACTTTTCGTACAGACCACTGGAGTCGTAGTCGCCCACGAGGACGACTTGGTCTCCGGCCCAGCGACCGACGAGAGCCTCGGGATCGGTCTCGAACGTGGCTTCGTGGAAATCACCACCACCACCCTCATCGCTCTTGCGAAGCAACAAAGTGAAGATGGCTCCCTGGCGATTGGCAGACCATTCCCAGAGTATGGCACCTCCGCTGAGGCACCACGGACAGACGACTTCTTGTTTGGACACGTTCACGGCCTTGAAGTATTGACCCATAGAGAAAGGGGGAAGGAAACAGAGAGGCCATCCACGCTGGATGACCAACTCCCAGTCGACCGACCCGTGCCGCTGCCGTCACACGGTGGGGGCCACAGATCAGCATTCCACATATTCAGCGAAAATCGCTAGTCTGTTCACGGTCTCGGGCCACGATCGGTCCCGATGCAGCACCAGCCAAAGGCGGGCGATGAAACGCGAATTGACTCTCGAAACAGCGATCAGTACGTTCGGCGAATCGGTGCGTAAAAAACTCACCAGCGTCGGAGCGACGGGAGAACCCGAGGAGCAACTCCGGACCCCGCTGGACATTCTGATACGAGAGATCGTCGAGTTGCTTGGTCTGCCGCGAGCATCGGTGGATGTGATCGGTGAGACGAAGAGCTCCGAACTGAAGACCCGACCCGACTTCGCCGTCTTGCGCGCCAAACTGCTGGTCGGTTTCATCGAGGTCAAAGCCCCCGGCAAGGGGGCGGACCCGCGTCGCTTCAAAGACCCCCATGACAAAGCCCAGTGGGACAAGCTCAAATCGCTGCCGAATCTGATCTACACGGATGGCAATGCGTTCAGCCTGTGGCACGACGGGGAACTCGTCGCACTCATTCAGTGTGAGGGCGAGATCGAGTCGGCGGGCAAAGCCCTTCGCCCCCCGAGACGCTCCTCAAACTCTTCAACGACTTCCTCCTCTGGGAACCCCAGCCGCCGCGTACCGCCCAACAATTGGCCTCCCAATCCGCCCGCTTGTGCCGCTTCCTGCGGGACGAGGTGGCCGAGCATCTCGCAGCGGGCAGTCCCGATTTCGAAACGGTACATTGGGCAACTGGATGATTGATCGCGAATGATCGATAAGTTCAACGGCGGACAGTTCGAGGACTTGACCGCACTGGTATGTTAGGTACTGTACTGACGTTCCGATTCAAGTTGCCACGAGGGCAAGTGGATTCCACAATGAGGCGACTTTCAGTCATCAGCCTGTTTTCTGGGTGCGGTGGTCTCGATTTGGGATTCAAGTCGCACGGCTTTGAATTGGCATACGCATGCGACACTGACCCAGCTGCGGTTGACTGTTTCCGCAGAAACGTGGACTCGCACGTAGTCCTTCGCTCAGTCGAAGCGCAAGAATTCCGTGATGATCTCAAATCTATTGGAAAGGTCGATGTCGTGCTTGGCGGTTTCCCATGCCAAGGTTTTTCTAAAGCTGGTCCGAAGGTGGAATCTGACCCGCGAAACCTTCTGTACGCAGAGATGAGAAATGCAGTTGCTCAGCTAGAGCCAGCCGTTTTTGTGGCTGAAAACGTGGATGGCATGTCGCAAAACTTCGGCGGAGTTTTCTTGAATCGGATCGTCAGCGAGTTTGGTGATTTGGGATACGCTGTCGATTTCAAGATTCTGCAAGCAGCTGAGTTTGGTGTTCCACAACACCGCCGCCGCATTTTTTTTGTCGGTGTTCGCAATTCGCTGAACAGTAAATTCGAGTGGCCGCAACCCACGCATCGAGTGGCTGCACGAAATGGTGAATTCAAGGTTTCGAGCCACCCCACGCTTTGGGGCAGGCCGCATCGGAATACAAGTCCATCGGTCTCAATTTCGGACGCGATCGGGGATATCCGAAGCCTTGATGCCAAGATTCCGGATCACGCAATCACAAACGCTTGGCCGACAAAATACCAAGCGGTCTTTCAAGCCATCGGTCATGGCCAGAAGCTATGCAATGTGCGTCACTCGGACACCTCCGTTTACACATGGATGATTCCAAAAGTCTTCGGTAAGGTTTCTCCCCGAGAGGTCGCGATTCTGGAGACGATCGCCAAGAACCGTCGTCACAAGATCTATGGTTCGATTCCCAATGGTAATCCGTTGAGTCGAGAATGTATTGAACAGTTGGCCTCCATCGAGAACGTATCTAACGACATCTCTTCACTTCTGAGGAAGGGCTACTTGAAGCAGATCGGAGATCGGTTTGACTTGAAAGGGGCGATGTTTTGTTCGGGGCTGTTCAAACGGCCACGGTGGGAAGAAGCGTCTCCCACCGTTTTGACGAACTTCCACAATCCACGATACTTTCTGCACCCACTGGAGGACCGCCCGTTCTCTCTCCGGGAGTGCGCAAGACTTCAGTCATTTCCTGACTCGTTCCAGATCGGGAGCGATGCTGTCGATCTCGTGTCTGGATATCGGCTGATTGGAAACGCCGTGCCGCCAGCACTCTCCGGGTTGATAGCAGAGAGTGTGTACAACGTCATCACACAGAAGAGCCGCCGAGAAGACCGCCATGAAACTACCATACCCACTCTTGTCACTCGCTGATGCACTGGCCGAGTTTGACATCTGGATCACACCTTCCACGGGCGAAATCAGAGACACTGAGCGATTCCAGCAAGAACTGGATCGGGTCACAAAGGTCTTCGAAGTCATCGCCAAAGCGACTTCAGACTACCGCGACATAGACCACTGCGCCCCCGCTGCCATTGCCAAGACTGTCGCGTCAACCGTTGCGGGAACAAGTGTGGCTGAGACGGTGGAGTTCCTGGAATCGTTTGCGGCAGTTCTGTTCCTCGTGACTGGCAAGTCTGACAACAATGGCAAGTGCCAACTCCCGCTGCATCTCAGAGATTCGGCGGGATGGACCGAGTTCCCGTTCGTTCAGCGAGGTGTGTTGTCCTTCAAACCAATCCCGCGAGAGCTGAAGGCTGAGAAGTACATGAAGGTTGTCTCTGATCTTCAACACAACAAATCTTATCAAGAAAGACTGTTGAACGAGTTTTGCAGGTACGTTCTCAGTGACGAGCGATATGTGGCCCAACTCTGGAGCATCGGCAAAAGCTTCGTGCTGATGAAAGAACTGGGACGTGAGAAGGACTTGCTGACGCCCTTGGTGGTGTTCCAGGTTCGAGGATCTGTGTCAGCCTCCGGAGGGCATGGCCCCGAGGATCTCTTGCGAGATCGATTGACCGAATGGGGCCTTGAGCGTGGCGTTGATTTCAACACTTCGGACGTGGTGATATCACCTGCGACGAAGGGAGAGACTCGCACGAAAACACGGGCGTATGATTTTGTCTTACCCTACAGCACGCCCGGCTGGACGAAGCAAGTGTTCATCCAGTGCCAGTTTTACGCCGGGGATTCGGGGAGCGTCTCGCACA